>JAAXIE010000070.1 GCA_012270525.1 Dehalococcoidia bacterium
CGGCGGTTGTTGTGGATGTCGCTGAAGAGAAGGTAGCCACCCTCTTTCCACCACAGCGGGCCTTCCGCGGGCCCCATGTCGCCGCCGTAACCACCGGCCAATTCCTCGACGGTGGCGTCAAGATCGATGATCCGCTCCAGTTCGGGTGCGTGCTGCTCGATTGGCATGACGGCCTCCTGTGCTGTCGTTGAGGGTCCTAGTGGTGGTGATGCCCCGAGTGGCCCATGTCCGGCATCCTGGCCGAGTGGCCGTGGCCGGTCCCGTGTGGTTCCACGGCCGGACGTTCCCCCACACCATTGACCAACTGGGCGGCGACCAAGCCAGCGTAGAGGCCTTTCTGGTGGAGCAACTCGTGATGGGTCCCCTGCTCTACCATGTCGCCGTCGTCGAGCACGACGATGCTATCGGCATCGCGCACCGTGGAGAGGCGGTGAGCAATGACGAGGGTGGTGCGTCCCTGCATCAGGCGGTCGAGGGCTAGACGCAGTTGCTGTTCGTTGACTGCGTCGAGGTGGGAAGTGGCCTCATCGAGAATGAGCACGGGGGCGTTCTTGAGCAGGGCGCGTGCGATGGCGATGCGCTGCCTCTGGCCGCCGGAGAGTTGTGTACCGCGTTCCCCGACCACGGTCTCGTACCCGTCGGGAAAGGCGGTGATGAAGTCGTGGGCGTTGGCCTGTCGGGCTGCTTCCTCGACCTCCTCGTCGTTGGCGTCCGGCTTGCCCAATCGCAGGTTGGCGCGGATGGTGTCGTTGAACAGGTATGTGTCCTGGGATACCAGGGCTATCTGCCCCCGCAAATCGTCGAGGGTGAAGGAGCGCAGGTCGTCGCTCTCCAGCACCACCCGGCCGGTATCGGGGTCCCAGAACCGCATGAGCAGGTTGGCGCAGGTGGTCTTGCCCGCACCAGACGGTCCCACCAGTGCAGTGGTGCGCCCGGGAGGGAGGTCGAAGGATACCTGGTGCAGGGCTTGTGGTTCGTGACTGCCATAGGCGAAGGAGACGTCCTCGAACCTGATTGCGGGGGCGGAGCCCGGGTTGCGGGTACCTGGCCCGTCGACCACCGGAACGGGTTCGTCGTGCACCCCAAAGACACGGCGGGCGGAGGCGGCCGTCTCCATCAGTTGCTTGATGGTGCGGGCGATGTCGGTTACGGGAGCAAAGGCCGCTGTGGAGAGGACCACCGAGAGGATCAGTTGAGGGCGCGACATCTCGCCTTGGGTCAATAACCAGATGCCCAGCGTCAGCACGCACAGGCTACCGAGGGCGGTCATGGCCTCGATGAACGAGACCTGGAATGATCGCACCCTGAGGAAGCGGGTCTGGAAATGGGCGAACTGCCAGCCGTTGCGGGCTATCTCGGCCTGCCTCGATGGACCCCGTCCAAAGGCTGAGACTTCGCGCAGGCCCTGGATGCTGTCCACCATGTGGGCGTGGATGTCGCCCAACCGTCCTCTCACTTCGGTCGCCAAGCGCTCGGACCGGGCTTGCGCGATCAGGGGGCTGACAGCCACTGCGACCAGGAAGGGCGCCAGCACCAGGGCCAAGGGCCAAGCGATGACGGCCAGCACTGCCAGCACTCCGGCGGGCACCACCACGGCCACGAAAGCAGGCGTGATGGTGTGGGCAAAGAAATATTCCACCGTTTCAATGTCGCTGCCGACGATGCTGACGAGGTCTCCGGAACGCCGGCGCACCATGTAGGCAGGGGCCAGCGGGTCCAGCTTGCGATACATATCGATGCGCATCTCGTTCAGCAGCCGGTAGGCCATGTCGTGGGCCTGCCATGACTCGGCCCAGGTGAAGAAGCCCACCAAGGGCACGAAGACGCCCAGCAGGACGAGCAGCAGGGAGAGGTCCCCGCCGGTGACCACCTGTCCGACCAGCAGGGCTCCTATGACGGCCAACCCGATGACAGACCCGTGGTGGGCCACTCCCAACAGGAAGGTCAGAAGGAGTTGCCCCCACCACGGCCGGACCAGTACCAGCAAACGTGCGCCCAACGCCAGCATTCCGGGCGTGTTGCCATGAGCGGTGCCATGACTGGAGCCGTCGCGGCCGACCGGGGCGTGAGCTTGCCCGTGGTGGCCTTGGCCTTGATGTTGCCCATGATGATGGCTCCCGTCATGGCGAGGGCCGCCATGCCCGTGCCCGTCATGTGCGGAGTTGTGATGTCCCGTTGTCCCATCGGCGTGCTCCTGCGGGACGTGGCCTACGGCGGTGGCCTGTGGCGTGCCGGTGCTATGGGCCTGAAGGCCGTCGTCCTGGGAGGTCTGCTGGTTGGCCATGAGCTGGGTGTAGACGCCACCTGCGGTCACGAGTTCGTGGTGTGTCCCCGATTCGACCAGGGTTCCCTCATCGAGCACCAGGATGCGGTCGGCCCCGATTACGCTGGAGAGACGGTGGGCGATGGTAAGGGTGGTCCTGCCCTGCATCAGGCTATCCAGGGCTCTCTGGATGGCGGCCTCGTTCTGGGTGTCGACGCTGGATAGGGCTTCGTCCAGGATCAGGATGGGCGCGTCCTTCAGCAGGGCACGGGCAATGGCGATGCGCTGACGCTGTCCGCCAGAAAGGCGCACTGCCCGCTCGCCAACTACGGTGTCATAGTCGTGGGGGAGGGCTTGGATGAAATCGTGAGCGTTGGCAACACGGGCGGCCTCTTCGATTTCTTCCTGGCTGGCTTCGGGCTTGGCAAACCGCAGATTCTCGGCAATGGTACCGTGGAACAGGTAGGTATCCTGCCCCACCACCGCGACGTGGCGGCGCAGGTAATCTAGGGGCAGGTCCCGCAGGTCCTGTCCGGCCAGCAGGATGCGTCCCTGCTGCGGGTCGAAGAACCGCAGAGCCAGGGACACTACGGTGGACTTGCCTGCTCCGCTGGGTCCCACCAGTCCCAGGGTCTCGCCCGCATTCAGCGTGAACGATACCTGCCCCAGGGCAGGGCGGCGCCCAGACTGGTAGCCAAAGGTTACGTTTTCGAAGGTCAGTACCGGTGGCAGCAGGGCGGGTTCCGTTCCGTTGACCTGGAGACGGGCAGTTTCCGGCTCGCGCACCTGTATGGGGGCATCGAGGATCTCGTAGACGCCCTGCGCCGAGGCCAGGGCGATCATTCCCTCGTGGCCCAACTGCACAAGCTCGCGCAGGGGCCGGAAGATTTCCACGCCCAGCATCAGAACGATGAGCAGGGGGCGCAGTTCCATGTCGCCCTGGCTCACCCTCCAAGCACCATAACCAAGGGCCAGGGCAGCTCCAGCCGAGATGCCCATCAGGGTGACGGCACCGGTGAGGCTGTTTGCTGCCAGGACGCCCATGGTGGCACGGAACAGAGCGCGGGAGCGGTCTGCCAGCAGGTCGCCGCGGGCGCGGCTCTGGCCGAAGGCCTTCAGGGTCGCCAAGCCCTGCACGCTGTCGAGAAAGTCGGAGCCGAGGGCCCCGTAGGCATCACGGCGGCGGATATTCCGCAGGGTGTTCCACTTGGCCAGGGTGTTGGGGAGCATGAGGATGGCCAAGGCGAACACCACGAATATCAGGGCAATCTTCCAATCGATGAACGCCATGAAAGCGAAAATCAGGGGAGGGGTCAGAATCGCGACTGTCAAGTGGGGCAGGTAACGACCGAAGAAGGCTTCCAGCCGCTCCACGCCGTCAGCCAGGGTCAGGACCCCGTCGCCGGTACGGCTCTGGTCGAAATACCCGGGGCCGAGGGCGAGGCAGTGCTGGTACAGCTTCTCGCGCACATGGATTTTCACGATGCTTGCAGTGTGATGGCTAACCATTTCCTGGAGGTACTGGAACAGGCTGCGCAGGAGTATCAGCCCAGCCATGGCAACCAGTGGGGCGAACAGGGTGGAGAAGTCTGCTCCCTCGTGAATGACCTGCACGATGACGACCCCCGCCACTGCCAGGCGGGCTACGCCGGAGCCCATGGCAAGCAGACCGAGGACGGAAGCGAGGAGGATGCGTAGCCGGACGCCGGGGGTGTAGGACAGCAGGCGGGGATCGAGATGCATATAGGGCTACCTCAAACCAAGCAGGACTGAACCCTGAGGGGACCCTCAGGGCGGGATTATAGCATGGGATGACGCCATGCGTGGTGCGACCCCACCATGGGAGGCTCCTAATCGACAACCTCGACTCGATCACCCACGGCGGCTTCGCCCGGACACTCCACGATGGCATACACGCCGAAATAGGCGGCGATGGGGTTGGGGCGATAGCTCATAATCAGGCCCAGGGTGTCCACGTCACGCTGGCCCGTGTCGGGGTCGTGGGTGGTGATGGCGCAGCGCGGGTCGGGGGAGATCATCCGCAAGCGCAAGCGGTCGCCGATCTGGATGGCACGACCCAGCCAGCGGTCTTCCTCGTGGGGCTGGCAGCCTTCGAGCAGGAAGTTGGGGCGAAACCTGCGCCCGTCGAAGGGGTCGCCTCCTGCTACAGCACCCAACTGGAGCAGCGACCCTTGGGAGAGCACGGATACGGGGAACTCGTCGTAGCACTGGCCGGGTTGGTCGGCCCGCACCAGCCGGAGAGGCACGCCAGCAGCCTGCGATAAGGCAGAGCCCCAATCGCCTTCGAGGACGTGGCCACGCGTCACGCGTCCCCACATGCGAGTCGACACCTGCTCCCCCTCGACTAGTCCTTCTTCCACCAGCATTCCGCCGGGCAACGTGAGTTGCAGATGTTCGGGTGCGACCTGGTAGGAGGTTTTCACCTGCACCAGCCAGCCCAACTGCCGCTGGGTCACCAGTTGACCAGCGTCGTCGATGATGTAGAACCGCCGGTCTTCGAGAATACCGGGAAGCTCCACGGTCACCCTTTCAGGACTCACCAGACCGGCCGACTTCACGGGAGCCACATGAATCGCGGCGACAGTTATCATCCCGCGGATGATACGCCCTGGGCAGGCGGGCCGGAAGTGCCTTCAGGGTGAATTCCCGGCATCAGCCCTTGAGATGATGTAGTAGCTAGCACCCATGTCCTACAGAAAGCATTGACATATCTCACATCAGTCTGATACTCCGGATATTGACAGTCCGCACATCGCTCGATGGGAGAGGAGGTGCAAGCCTTGTTGCCAGCCCCAACGCAACATGCTAAGGAGACACGACAATGCGATTGCTCCGACACTTCCCATACGCGGTCCCTGCCGGGCTGGTAGCCCTGTTACTGGCCCTCATCTTCATGGGCGTCTCATCCACTCCCATCGACGAGTCGGCCCGGGTGGACCTGGCCGACATTAGTGAACACGTCGTTCGGGAGATGTACGACCCCTCCGGTGCGATGATCAACCCCGACCGGAAGATGCAGTCCATCGCCAGGACCAACCCCGGAGGATTCGGCGGCTACTACTTCTCGGACAACGACCCGTCCACGGTATACGTCTACATGCTGGATGTGACCGAGGTCGCAGCTGCTGAGGCAGCCTTCAGGGCGGCTCAACCTGAGGACGAGGAGTACACCACCGTTATAC
>JAAXIE010000199.1:0-1646 GCA_012270525.1 Dehalococcoidia bacterium
TAGGCCATCATGCCGGTGAACAGGTCCACCATCGAGTAGCCCACCCGCAGGGGCGGCCCGTCCGGCTCGCCGGTGGTGCTCATCATACCCCCGTACCCCTGGATTATCAGGTCGTACCCAGGGCGGTCCGCCATTGGGCCGGTGCGTCCGAAGCCGGAGACGGCACAATAGATAATGCGCGGGTTCAATTCGGACACCTTGCCGTAACCGATACCCATGCGGTCGGCAGTGCCCGCCCGGAAGCTCTCGATCATGATGTCGGCTTGCGCCGCCAACTCGAGGCACACATCCACCGCCCGCTTGTCCCTCAGGTTCAGGGCGATGGAACGCTTGTTGCGGTTGAAAGACACGAACTGGGTGCTGAGATCATCCCAGAAGGGGCCCCACTCACGGGTCTCGTCGCCATGGCTGGGTTCCTCCACCTTGATAACGTCCGCCCCCATGTCCCCCAGCAACTGGGTGCAGAAAGGCCCCGCCAGGGTACGGGTTAGGTCCAGCACACGAATCCCGTCCAACGCGCCAGCCACGGCTACCTCCTCGAACGCTTCTCACGCCAGCCACCAGTCCCAACACGACATCCCATGGCCGGGTGATTATACATTGGGCCCTTCACCCCACCCCTCTTCGCTGGCGCTTCTGCGCGCCGCCCCTTGGAACGACTGCTTCCCGACCCTTGGTGAGGCCGTCTCCCTCCTTGACCTCCCGGCCCTATGCTTCCTCCACCATGGGCTGCAGTACCCGGATGTATCGCGACAAGCGGCCCGTCAACTCCATCAGGAAGTCCTCGTCCAGCGGTTGCAGGTCGATGGTCTCATGCAACCGCGTCCAGTTGAGCGTCCACTGCTCGGGTTCCGCTCCCGGTCCCAGTTGCCCTCTGATTTCACCCATTCGGCCCAGCAGGCTCTCCAGATAATGGGAGTTGTCTTGTGCACTCCCCTCGAAATGCAGTCCGAGCTCAATCTGCTTGTGCCGACGCTGCATCCATACCTCGTAATGGGCCGACGGGTCGCCATAATGCACCTTGATGAGGCCATGCCAAGGCCCGACGCTCTCGAACTCCCTCAGTTCCGGAGGCAATTGCATCCGCAGCAACTCCAACACCTCTGCCAGAAAATGGCGCGCGCTCATTCCAGCCACAATCTGCTACTCCTTCAGCAAGTCGACAAGAGGGGGGTTGACGGGCGCGTGGCCGGAAGCCATTGTATCATCGTGTGCCAGCACCGACCCTGCCATCAAGTGCTGTCAAGGAGAAGCAGGACCCTTCCCACTCGATGCCAGGAAAGGTCTCTTCAGTAAACCTGCCCAAGGGTGAAGTGAACGTGGACCGGGTTTTCGTCTACTGGGACAATTCCAATATATTCATTAGCTCGCAACAGGTCGCCGTCGAGCGCGAAGGGGATCCGGCACGCCACAGGGTGCGTCTGCATTACCGGAACCTGTTGGACCTGGTCTGCGGTGGGCGTGATATCGAGCGCGCCATAGCCGTGGGTTCCATCGCACCTGAATTGAGACACGTGTGGAACCGCCTCGAAAATGAAGGCGGTACAGTGCAGTTGCTGGAACGGGGCACATTGCAAGGTCGGGAGCAGGGTGTAGACCACTTGCTCCAGACGGCCATGCTGCGCGATGCGTTGGACTACAACGGT
>JAAXIE010000199.1:1774-4914 GCA_012270525.1 Dehalococcoidia bacterium
TTACGTTTCTCGAGCCACCCGCACCGGGCCAGCCAATCGCCGACCCAAGATATTCAGTACCCCCCGACCTATCCCTGCGAGTCTTTTCCGGTTAGCTGCATCTGACCCCCCAACGGCCCGAACTTGCCCGTCAGGCTTCCGGCGGGATACCACCAAGACCATGTTCGAGGTGACATATGCCAACTCCCGGTATCGAACTCACCGGAGTGAACCACGTGGTGACCATGGTGCGGGATACCCAGCGTAGCGTCGATTTCTACTGCGGCCTGTTGGGCTTCAAGCAAATCCCCAGCATGGTCGACAACGAGAACATCACCTGGTTGCAACTGCCCAGCGGTGTGATGCTTCACCTGATCGAGACCGACGACGCCCCCGTCCGACCCGAAAACGTCCACCATGCCTTTGAAGTCCAGGACTTCGATGCTGCATGGAAGGCCCTCGAAGCCAATGGCGTCGCCGTGGAGCGCGACGGCATCCGCCACGATGGCCAACGTTACATCTTCTTCCGCGACCCCGACGGGACCAGGGTCGAAATCTGCACCCCATCCGGCTTCTAACAACCGCCTCGCAACCCCTCCCCAGACAGAGGAAGTCCCGGCTGTGCGGCCGGGACTTCCCGTAAAGGCTGCCTTTCTCAGGTGGCGACTAGCGGTGGGGAGCGTGCTCCCAGTCGCCCAGCCAGTCGATGTTACCCGTGCCGACTTCCCAGCGGCCCAGCTTGTTGGAAAGAGGCCAGACCATGTTCTCGCCAAACAGTGGGATGGCCAGCTCCTGGGCGTGTAGCCAGCGGGCGATCTCTTCCTGTACCGCGAACCGCTGCGCCTCATCGGCCGTGGCTGCCGCCTTGTTGATCATCTCCTCCAGCACAGGGTGCTGCGCTCCGAAGTTGAAGCCGTTGGCCGTGGAGTGGAACACGCTGTAGTAGTTCAGCGGCTCCGGGCTGGATGGCGTGTTGTTGTAGGAGTGGTACTGCGCCGCCGTCCGGTTGACCAGCGTGGGCCGGTAGGCCACGTAGGGCAACTGGGCAATCGTGGCTTCCACTCCGATGTCCTGCCACATCGTCAACACTGCTTGACCCACCGTGTTGCTTCCCGGCGGGCGGTCGGTAACGATCATGTCCATCTCGAAACCGTCCGGATATCCAGCCTCGGCGAGAAGCCTCCTTGCCTCGTCCAGGTCGTACGGGATGGTGATGTCGGTGAGGCCCCACTTGGTTATCTGGGACTTGTCCCAGTAGTTCACGTACCAAGGCTCGCCCTCGCCGAAGGCCAGGTTGTTGACCAGCTTCTGCCGGTCGATGGCGATGTTGAGAGCGCGTCGCACCTTGCGGGCGTCAGCCCATTCCTGCGAATTGAGATCGCGTTCGCAGGAGATGTAGGGCAACTCGCACTGGAACGACTCCTTTCCCAGGGGGACTTGGGGCTTGTCACCCAGATGCGACTGGTGATCGTTGTAGTAGTTGTGGCCCATCATGTTGAAGCGCCACAGTATCTGGCCGGGGAAGACCATGTAGTCCACGCCATCGGGAGGGGTGCGCTTGACTTCCTCGATGGAGTCCAAGGCGAACTGGCCCGTGTCCAACTCGCCGGTCAGGAAGTTGGCCAAGCGGGTGGACTCTTCTCCGAACTGTATCCAGGTCATCTCCGCGAATTCCGGCGTCTTGCGCCAGTGGTCCCGCACAGCTTCCACGCGCCGGAAGTCGTCGGTCTTCGCTTCCATCAACTCCCATGCGCCGGTGCCCACGGACTGGAAGTTGGCTTCCTCTTCACCGACGGTCTCCACGTGCTTCTTGCTGATCATGGATACCGAGCCGCCACCGTTGCGGAAGCTGTCCCAAGTGATCTCGACGCTCAGGGTTGGGCGCTCCAGTTGCACCGTGTAGTCGTCGATCTTGGTCAGCGTGCAGTCGGGGCAGGTGAAGTTCTTGCGTATGCGACCCGCCCTCGGATGGCGAGAACCCTCGGTGCTGACGTTGTTCAGGCTGAACAGGAAATCATCAGCACTGAACTCGCCCCATTCGCCGAACCGCGTGCTGTGCCAGGGGACGCCGTCCTGCAGCGTGAAGGTGTGGACGAGTCCGCTGGGGTCGACGGTCCACTCCTTGACCAAAAGGCCATGCAGGTTGTCATCCTTGTCCCTGCGGAACATCGGTTCGTGGGTGAGAAGCGTGTCGTATTTCAGAGCACTGTACGTCTGAAGGTGAAGCACGTGCTGGATCGGAGCAACCTCAGCCATTCCCACTTTGAGATGACCGCTGGGCCCTGCCGGGGCCGTCTCCTCCGGGACAGCGGCTGGTGCAGGCGTCGCCGCTGGTGTGGCAGCGGGGACGGCGGGGGCCACGGCGGCAGCAGTGGCAGCAGGTGCCGGTGCTACCGTGGCGGCCGGTGCTGCTGGCGTGTCAGCAGCGGGCTCGGCAGTGGGAACCGTTTCCTCGCCACAAGCGATGATGATCGCCATCAGGACGAGGAGTAGCCCCACGAAAACCAGGCTACGATTGAATACTCCCAGCATCCAGACCTCCTATCTTCAGCAAACTGCGCGAAAGCTTACCACAAACCCGCGAGCGCGTCTTGTGGCCCAGACAGGAAAATAACAATAATGACAAGAGAAGCCCCGGTCCCTTGCATGACCGGGGCTTGTGGCAGGCCGTCCCGTAGAGGGAGAACGCCAGTTACGCTCTAGTTGCGGTGCGGCGCATTCTCCCAGTCTCCAAGCCAGTCGATGGTGCCCGCTCCCACGTCCCACGGGTCCAATTTCGCCGACAGCGGCCAGACCATATTCTCCCCAAACAGCGGTATCGCCAGCTCTTCGGCGTGCAGGAAGCGAGCTATATCGGCCTGCAGTTCGAAGCGGGCCGTTTCATCGGGGGTCTGGGCGGCCTCTTCCAGCATCGCTTCGATGGCCGGGTGCTGCGCTCCGAAGTTGAACCCGTTGGCGGTGGAGTGGAAAACGCTGTACGTGTTCAACGGTTCAGGACTGGCAGGCGTGTTGTTGTAGGAGTGGTACTGGTAGGCGGTGCGGTTCACCACCGTGGGCCGGAAGGCGACGTAAGGCTGCTGCGATATCTTGGCTTCCACCCCAATATCCTGCCACATAGTGGTTACCGCCTGGCCAACCAGCGAGCTTCCCGGCGGCCGGTC
>JAAXIE010000135.1 GCA_012270525.1 Dehalococcoidia bacterium
TCCCACGGGGCGGTGCCCACATCCTGCTGTACAGCCTCTTCCGGGGTCACGGAGTCGAAGTGCTTCTTGCTGTTCATGGAGAAGCCGGGGATGGGAGCCTGACTGTACCAGGTGAGCTGGAAGGTGGGAGTGGGCCGCTTCAGTTCCACGGTGAGGTCGTCGATTTTCCGTAATTCGCAGCCGTCGCACTTGAACACCTTCCGGGTGTTGCCCGCCTGCACATGGGAAGAGCCCTCGCGGGCGATTTCGCCGATGGACCAGATGAAGTCGTCGGCGTCCAGGTTGCCCCAATCACCTGGATTGGTGCGGTTGTGCCACTTGGCGCCCTCTTGGAGCCTGATGGTGTAGGTCAGTCCGTCGGGCGAGACGTCGAAACCGCTTACCAGTCGGTGTTCCCACTCACCATCGTAGCCCATGATGAAGAGGGTCTCGTGGGTGACCAGCTCGGCGAACCTGTTCTGGAAGTAGCCAGCGTCGTAGAGAGTGGCCACATAGGGGCCGAGAACCGCCATCCCCACATCAAGCGTCCCTTGGGGGGCCATCCTCGCTGGGGCTGTCCCAGCTGCGTCCACCACCGCGGGAGTCGGGGTGGCCACCGGAGTCTGACCGGTAACCGACGGTGGCAGGGTTGTAATCGCCTGGACCGGTGCCACGGTCGGTTCTGGGGCCGCCGTCTCCGTGGTTTCCTCACCGCAGGCGATGATCACCGCCAGCAGGAGAAGCAGGATTCCTACGATTGCTACCTTGGCTCGCTTCGAACCTACCATGGGATACCTCCAAATCTGAAGACATAAAATCCGAAGACATAGAGGATACCGTAGCTGGAAAGCAGCGCATGAAGACTATTTAATTGTAGGAAAGGACATGAAGTTATCACGAGTCTCTATGCTAAGTCAATATACTTTCGCAGATCCTAATCGTATTGCCTTGAAGTCAGGCGAGGGTCTCGGATTACTTAGGTGCTCTGGAGAGGCCATAGGCCCAGCCGGTGCTCGGGTTGATTTGGGACTTACGGGTTGTTTCACCAATGGCCGGGCCTGCACTGGGCCAAAATTGCTGGAGCTTGTAGAGCCCCTGACCGTTCCCTAGTCCTCCTGCGGTGGACGTATAATGCTCCGGTGAGATCCCAACGTCTGCCCCAACGTGCTCATCATGTCACCTCCCCACGACGGCGCATCGCCTTCACCCTGGATGGCAAGCGCATTGAAGGCGTGGAGGGGGATACACTAGCCTCAGCTCTCTACGCGGCGGGCGTCCGTATATTCACCCGAAGCTTCAAGTACCACCGCCCTCGGGGACTGCTGTGCGTATCGGGGAGTTGCCCCAACTGCTTGATGAATGTCGATGGCGTCCCCAACGTGCGCACCTGCACGGAACCGCTGCGGGAAGGCATGGCGGTACGTCATCAGAACGCGTGGCCATCGCTGAGGCATGACCTTCTATCCGTACTCGACCGGCTGGACCGGTTTCTCCCGGTGGGCTTCTACTACAAGACGTTCATCAGGCCCCGTTTTCTGTGGAGGGTGGTGTCGCCGTGGATGAGGCGTGTGGCGGGGTTGGGCAGGATCGATCCGGATGGCCTGCCCGCACACCATCACTATGAGCATGTTCACCGGCACGCCGAGGTGGCAGTGATAGGAGGCGGGCCAGCCGGGCTGTCCGCTGCCGCGGAGGCCGGCAGGGCTGGACTGCGGGTCACGCTTGTCGACGAGCAGCCCTCCCTGGGAGGGCACCTGCGGGCTGAGTCGCATGCGTACGAGCACCTGCCTGAGGGGCAGTTGCAGGGGCGGTCGGGGTACGAAATCGCGGCCGAGTTGGCGGGTGCGCTGGAAGGGCTTCCCAACGTGGAAGTCCTCAGCGGGGCCAGTGCCTTCGGCCTGTACGAGGGTAACCTTCTTGGTATCGCGCAGGGGCAGCGGCTAATCAAGCTCCGCGCTGACTCGATAATCGTCGCCACCGGGGCCAAGCAGGTCCCCTATGTTTTCCGCAACAACGACCTGCCCGGCATCATGCTTGGAGCGGGAGTGCAGCGACTGGTGAACCTGTACGGAGTGAGTCCTGGACGGCGCGCGGTGGTGGTGACCAGCGATGAAGCCGGTTACGACCTTGCTCAAGAGATGCTGGATGCGGGCGTTCCCGTGGCCGCCTTGGTGGACTGCCGGTCCTCCCGTGAGGCTGGATTCCCGGGGCCCAAGGAGTTGCAGAGCCAAGGGGTGGCCGTGTACCCAGCGCATCATGTGGTGCGGGCCCACGGGAGCCGTCACGTCCGCGCGCTTACGCTAGTTGACCAGATGACCAGCAAGAAGGGGCGCTTGGCGTGCGATCTGGTCTGCATGGCTGGGACGTATCAGCCGGAGTCCGCCCTGTTGCAGCAGTCTGGTTGTCGCATGACCTACGACGCCGATATTGATGAGACTGTGCCCACTCATCTGCCAACCGGGGTTTACGCGGCCGGGGATGTCACCGGCGTTCACGACCTGTGGTCAACGATTCTCCAAGGGCGCATCGCTGGACAGGAAGCGGCGGGCAGAATAGCGGGCCAGTTGCCCCGGATGAGGGGAGAGTTGGCGCGCACGACCGAACACTACCGGTTGAGGGTCATTGATGCCGGGGTGCGTCGGCAAATGCCGTCCATCGACACCAAGAGCCGGAAGAAGAGCTTCGCGTGCTTCTGCGAAGACGTCACCGCCAAGGACGTGTCCGATGCGGTGACAGAGGGGTACGACGACATCGAACTGCTGAAGCGGTACACGACGTTCGCCATGGGCCCCTGCCAAGGGCGGATGTGCCAAGCCAACGTCAGGGCACTGTGCTCCAGGGTAACTGGGCAACCCATGGAAGAGGTATTTCCCACGACCTCGCGTCCTCCGGCACGACCCGTGGCCCTTGGCGCGCTGGCTGGCCCGGAACAGATGCCTGTTCGCCTCACCCCCATGCACTACGTGCACCTGCAGCTTGGTGCAGAGATGGGCGACGTAGGGCAGTGGCGACGGCCCCATCATTACAGCACGGTAGAGGAGGAGTGCCGGGCTGTCCGCGAGCGGGTGGGTATGATCGACGTAAGCACACTGGGCAAGCTCGACGTGCAAGGGAGGGACGCAGGCAAGCTATTGGACCGGGTGTACACCAACACGCACTCCAACCTCGCAGTGGGTCGGACCCGCTACGGCGTGGTGTGTTCCGACTCGGGCGTGATCATGGATGACGGGACCGTCTCGCGCATTGGGCAGGACCGCTTCTACATAACCACTGGCACGGGAAACACCGACCTGATGGAGGAGTGGTTCAAGTGGTGGTCGGCTGGGAGCGAAGGGTGCGTGCATGTCAGCAACGTCACCTCGGCATACGCCGCGGTGAACGTTGCTGGCCCGCGGGCGCGGGATCTGCTGAAGAAGCTGACCGACACCGATCTTGCCGCCGAGTCCTTCACCTACATGACTCACCGCGAGGCGGTGGTAGCTGGCGTGCCCGTGAGGATGATCCGCGTCGGGTTCGTGGGGGAAACAGGCTGGGAGTTGCACTGTCCATCCGAGTACGGCGAGCACCTCTGGAGCACCATCATGGAAGCCGGACTCGAGTTCGGCATCGCGCCCTTCGGCGTGGAGGCGCAGCGAGTCCTTCGCTTGGAGAAGAAGCACATCATCCCAGCCCAGGATACGGATGCCGTGTCGAACCCGCTGGAAGCAGACATGGCTTGGGTGGCCCGCTTGCAGAAGGACGATTTCATCGGAAAGCAGGGCCTGCGTGCGGTGCAGGAGCGGGGTATACGGCATTCGCTGGTGGGATTCGTGATGGACGATTCCATACTACCCAGGGACGGCGACCCTGTTGTGGCCGAGGGGCAACCGGTGGGACGAGTGACAAGCTCGCGTTACAGTCCCGCGCTGGGCAGGGCGATCGGGATGGCCTGGGTGCCCATTTCGATGGCCGAAGAGAACACCGAACTGGGCGTCTTGGTGGAGGGCAGACGGACTACGGGGAGGGTGGTGACGCAGCCCTTCTACGATCCGGACGGCAGCAGGCTGAGGGAGTAGGCGATGGCCGACCTGGTTCCGCACCGCTTGAGTCCGCTGCACCGACGCCACATCTCATTGGGTGCCCAGATGGTCAGTGAGTACGGTTGGCAGCGTCCCAGCCGTTACACGTCGGCACAAGAGGAAGGGGAGGAGATAGCATCAGCCGCTGGCTTGTGCGACATCAGCCCCGTGGGCAAGCTGCTGGTGCAGGGCAGCGAAATGCCGGGCGTGCTCATGAGGGCCTTGGGAGTCACGAAAATACCGGATACGGGGAGGGTGACGCGGCAACCGGGGGTTGGGCTGCTGTGTCGGCTTGCTGCTAATCAGGTGCTTCTATTCGTACCGCCAAGGGACGCAGACGAGGTGCGCTCCGCTTTTGATGCCCATCAAGAGGGGTGCGTTCATGTGGTGGACATGACTTCGGGGCTGACAGGCCTGTGCCTGGCCGGACCCCGTAGCCAGGATGTATTGAGCAAACTAACGGATTTGGACCTGTCCCAGCCAGACGCCGGAGATATGACCTGCGCCCAGACCAGCCTATCGGGAGTGCAGGCCACAGTGGTACGGGCCGATTTGCGGTCGATGTCCTGCTACCGTATCTTCGTGTCGAGAGACTTGGGTGAGTACGCTTGGGATGTGCTGACCGAGGCGGGATCGAGGGAAGGGCTGCAACCCTTTGGGGTCGAGACTTTTCGGGTGCTTAGGGGAGAGGCCTAACCGTGCTCCGGTTGTTCAGGAAAACACCCATGTGGCGACGCCACCCGCTCAGGGAAAGCTACGACGTGGTCATTGTGGGCGGCGGGGTACACGGCCTCTCCACTGCCTACTACCTTGGCAAGATGGGCGTGAAGAACGTGGCTGTGGTGGACCGGGGCTATCTCGGAGGGGGGGCAAGCGCGCGCACCACCGCGATCATACGGGCCAACTACTTGACGCCTGAGGGGATTCCCTTCTTCAGGCGCAGCCTTGCTCTGTACGAGAGGCTGGGGCAGGAACTCAACTTCAACCTGATGTTCAACCAGTTTGGGCGGTTGGACCTGGGGCACACCGAGTCGGCCATGTTCGGACTCCACATGAGGACGGAGTTCAACAAGGCTTTGGGCGTGGACAGCCGCCTTGTCGGCCCGGACGAGGTGAAGGAGTTGGTTCCCATTATCGACCTGCGACGGGGCAAGCAATTGCCCATCCTGGGAGCCATGTATCACCCGCCCGGCGGGGTCATTCGCCACGACGCGGTGGTGTGGGGGTTCGGGCACGGGGCCGACAGGTTGGGAGCCGAGTTGCATCCCCATACCAATGTGCTTGGAATCAGCCGTGACGGGCCTTCGGGATGGGTGGTCATCACCGACAGAGGCGACATTCGATGCGGGACGGTAGTTAATGCCACCGCGGGCTGGTGTTCCACCATCGCGCGCATGGTGGGCCTAGACCTGCCCATCATCACCTACCCGCTGGAAGCCTGTGTCACCGAGCCGCTGAAGCCTCTGCTCCACCGCACCATTTCCTCGGCGAACCTGCACGTGTATGCGTACCAGACGGACCGGGGCGAGGTGGTCATCGGCGGTGCGGTAAACCCCTATCCGGGGTACAGCGTGCGGTCGACGCTGCCTGCGTTGCAGACGCTCACTTCCCATCTGCTGGAGATGCTGCCCTGCCTGCGGGAAGCCCGCATCCTTCGGCAGTGGGCTGGTCTGTGCGACATGACCCCTGACTATGCCCCTCTCATGGGCGACGTGGAAGGGATGTCGGGATTCATCCTGAACTGTGGCTGGGGCACCTGGGGGTTCAAGGCGGCACCAGCGGCGGGTGAGAGTGTTGCTTCTTTGATCGCATCGGGGAAGACTCCCGATCTGATCAGGCCCTTCGGCATGGGACGGTTCGCCGATGGGAGGCTGGTGAACGAGCGGGCCGCCGCGCCTGCGGCGGCGATACAGTAGAGGTCAGTCCGGTTGCAGGCACTCCCATGCCAGGGTTCTTGAGCACGGTGCCCACGCGTCCGCCTTTTTGATAACCGATATAATGGATGCCGATTTCTGGGAAGATTGGAGCGCAGGGTTGCCGGACGGGTTCCAACTGAGCGTAGTAGACCAATCTCCCGTACGCAAGGGCGGGACAGCCGCCGATGCATTGAAGGAATCGGTGCGCTTGGCCCAGATCGTGGAGGGGCTGGGCTACAGCCGGTATTGGGTGGCGGAGCATCACAACTCCGGTGCCTTCGCTGGCACCAGCCCCGAGATTCTCATCGGGCAGATTGCCGGTGCAACCAACTCCATCCGGGTGGGCAGCGGGGGCGTGATGCTGTCCCACTACTCATCCCTGAAGGTTGCGGAGCAGTTTCGGGTGCTGGACTCCTTCTTTCCAGGGCGGATAGACCTTGGTATCGGTCGTGCTCCCGGCAGCGACCGGCTGACCTCGGCCGCACTGGTGTACCCGCGACCGCAAGCCGACATCAACAAGTTCCCGCAGCAGGTGTCCGACCTGATGGGCTATCTCACTGGCGCGGTGGTGGGGGAGCAGGCGTTCTCCGGCATACGAGCCCAACCCGGTTCCGACCCTGAGTCCACGCCAGAGGTCTGGTTGCTGGGGTCCAGCTTCTATAGTGCCCAGTTGGCGGCGGTGCTGGGTCTTCCGTTCTCGTTTGCCGATTTCTTCGGGATGACCAGCTTCCACGGTCCCGAGGCTGCGTCGGTCTATAGGCGGGAATTCCAGCCCTCGCCCTACGTGTCGGAGCCCAAGCTGAATGTGACCCTGCAGGTGATATGCGCTGCCACGACCGAGGAGGCGGAGTATCTAGCGACCAGCCGCAAGATCGACCGTTTGCGCATGGCCTTGGGAGAGAGGCAGGGACTGTTGCCACCCGAAGAGGCGGCCGCTTACTCCTTGAGAGAGGACGAACGCATTTACATCGAACGGAACACGGTCGGCAACATCGTGGGAGACCCGGACCAGGTGGGGGAGCTCATCGTGCAGGCTGCTGCCCGGTACGATACCGTAGACGTGGGCATCGTCACCAACTGCTATGATTTCCAAGCAAGGGTGACGTCATACGAGTTGGTGGCCGAACGCTTCAACCTGCAAGGGCCGGAACCCGCCACCATGCCATCAGAGCAACTGGCGCGGTAACGTCACCACACGCGAGGAATATCGCCAACATGACAATGCCCAGGACGAACTGGTATAGCGAACATCCCCCGGCCTGCACCTGCAAGGACTGCGAGGAACGCAGGAACATCACCCAGCGACATGGGAAGCTGGGGCGCAATGAACGATGCCCGTGCGGGAGCGGCAAGAAATACAAGCGTTGCCACGGTAGCTAGTCTCCCGCCGTGACCGGCATCGTGTCCTATTGGGCTACTACGATGGCCCCGGTGAGGGTCTCGCCCCGCTGCTCCGGCTTGTAGTATGAGTAGACCTGCGAGACGACTTCCTTGGCCCTTACCGGATACCTGGCCTTCGCTTGGAATGCGAAGGATAGCTGTTCGCCGGGAGACATGTCCTCGATGTAGAGGATGACCTTGCGCCCCGCCACCTCGAATCGCTTCAGGTTGTGGTTGGTCTCGACCAGGGACTCGATGGTGTCGCGCACCGGTTCGAACCCGGTGGGGACTGCGATGTCCAGCACCACCATGCCGGCATCGCCCGGTCGGGGCGGGTTGAATTGTATGGTGGCGGTGACGGTAATGAGGTCGTCCACCTCGACCTGTTCCGTGCCGTAGTCCACGGTTATCTCGAACACGTCCTGCGTGGTGTCGCGGGACTCCGGGACTGAGTACCTGAGGACGGACTGGACCACCACGTCCCCCCTGCCGGCGGAGGTGACGGTGACGTCGCTACCCAAGGGGATCTCGAAGGTCTGGAGCACGTCGGCGTTGGCTGCATTGATGCGGATTTCCCTGCTCAGGTCACCGCTCTGTAGGGTGACCGTCACGTCCACGTCGGACCGGGAGTGGGTCGAGAAGGCGGTGAGGGCTTGCAGGCCGACGACGGTGTCCTGGGTGGAGCCGAACCCGCCATGAGCGTTGCGCTGTCCCGCAAGCCACTTGGCGGCGCGGGAAGCGCTCACGAGGTCACCACGTTCCACGAGGGATAGCAGAGCATAGCCCGTGGTCTCGATGGAGGCACTATGGCCTATTTCGGGCAGGTGAGGTGTGGGCAGTCCCCCAGGAATGGGTTCTACGGTCGGGGGAGGGTCGCCCCAGAACAGGGCGTCGCCGTCCATTTGGGCCGCCGCCATCAGCTTTTCGTGCGCTTCGTCTCTGGAGGGGCTGCCTGCCAGTTCCAGGGCATATGCGGTGATGGCCAGGGTGTAGGGGTCGTCAATGCTGTCCAATCGGTCTTCCAGGTAGTCGATGGCGAGGGGCCCCTGCCTGCTTCCGGCTTCCAGGAGGGCGATGGCCACGTAGGCCGTCAGGGCGTCCCTGCCTTGCAGCCCTCCCAGGAGTTCCTGGTGATGCAGGAAGCCGACGTTGGAGAAAGAGCCGTCGCGAGACTGGTGCCGCCCAATCCATGCTGCGGCGTCGCTCAGAACGTCGGGGTCAATGTACATGAAGTCCTGGGCCTCGGCGAAGGTCTTGAGCACGAAGGCGGTTAGCCACAGGCTGCCCTCCCGGTCGCTGTCGCCGAAGGCGGAGAAGCTGCCGTCGTGCCGCTGGTAGGTCATCTCACGCTGGTAACCCACCAGCATCAGGTGCTCGGCCTTGGCCATGATTTCGGGCTTGAACTGGTCCGTTTCCTGCAGGTAGCGGGCGACGAATACGTTGGGGGCGAAGAGGATCATGTTCTGCTCGCCACAGCCGAAGGGCATACGCAGCAGACCCTCCAGACCTTCGATGGTCTGCGTCATCAAGCTGCCGGTCAGGGCAACATATGCGCGCCCAGACCCTTCCACGGCGTTCAGGGGAATACGGGTGCTGAACTCGTGGCTGCTTGTAGCGGAGAGGACGTGGTTGCCCACGGCCTCAACTTCCACGCCTTCGGGCTCCACCAGAAGCTCCTTGATGACGGCATCGGCTGCTTCGGTGCTGCGAGCCGTGATTTTCACCGGCGTGGAACCCAGTTGATTCAGCCGGACTCTGAACTCGACGCCATCGATGTCGCTGGGGCCCACAGTCACAGACTTGGTGCGAGCGTCCAGAAGATCGAATGCGTCGCTCGGTTCGATTTCAACAAAGAGCTCCTGTGGAGTGTCCAGGTAGTTGAAGAGGGCGACCTTGACGGGCAGCTCCTCGCCACGAATGGCGGAGTAGGGGAGGTCGACGGTGAGGAAGAAGGGCTGGAATACTCTCAACTGGTCCTGGCCGATGCCCAGTCCGTGTTCCCTGGACATGCCCACGGCGCGAAGCATCCAGGTGGTGATGCTGTCGGGGGCTTCCACCGGCACTGTGGCCGAGCCGCCAGAGCCGGTGGTTACATCCTGCCACAGCCAGGTTTCGGGGAAGAACTGGCGCACCCGTTGCACCTCTGCCAGACCTCCTGGAGGGGAAGCGCCTGCTTGAGGAGGCGGAGGGGAAGCAGTGGGGAGGGGAGCCCTCTCCATCATTGCCTCTTGAGCATCCACGGCCACGGCGATTGCGCCCTCCATGACAGGACGTGGACGGGTGAATTCTTCCCCGGATGGAAGCTGCTTGTTGGTCAGGACGACGGTGCCAGCGTCCTGGAAGGTTTCGAAGGCTCCCCGGGTTTCCAGCTCGTAGGGGGTGAAGTCGTGCAACTCCACCTGGGGTTCGAGGTAGAGCTTCTCCAGTTCGTTGAACACCTGCTGCAGGTTGAGTCGGCTCTCGGCGAGGATGAACACGCTTCTGTCGACGGCAACGAGGCCGACCCGCGATTCGCCTTGAGTCTGGACCTGGATGTCCACGGCATCGCCCGGCTGTACCTGGTCACGGCTGAAATCGACTTCCACCTGGTGGGGGTACGATGCTTCTACGCTGAAGGGGAGGTAGTCGGCAGCGATCTCGTTGTTGGGAAGGATCTGGTATACGAGGAGACGGGAGGAAGGGGCCATCATGTGGTCGGCGGTGAAGCGAATATCGGGACTGGTGGAAACGCTGGTGAACAGCACCGTACCTCTGGATAGGACCTCATAGTAGAAGGCTCGAGCCTCCCTTGTGGAGTTGACGCGGAAATGGACGAGATCGCCGACCATGATGTCGCCCTGCGTCACCTGCTCGAGGTGTATGAAGTGGCCTGAAGGCGAGTGACCCGCCTGCTGGGTGAGGCTGGTGTAAGCCCCCTCGGATTCGGCTTCCAGCACGAAGAATACGGCATCAGCGGGGGGCTCGATCTCGAGCAGGGCCCTGCCGTTGGATGTGGTGACATATGCCACGCCAGCATCCAGAGGCTCGAACTCCTTGTCGACATACGAGGAGGTGATCCTCACCTCGGTGTCGACGGGTTGGCCGTCGGGGGTTTGGGCCACTACGAGGT
>JAAXIE010000367.1:0-2403 GCA_012270525.1 Dehalococcoidia bacterium
TCGAAGTTCTGGTTGTGGTCCCAGTGAGCATGGCTCATGACGGTCGCGTCGATGTCCTGGGGCGTGAGCCCCCGCTTCTGCAGGGCTTCCAGCAGGTGCACCCTGCGACCCACGTGTCCGGGGTCTACCAGGATGCGCTTGTCTCCTGCCGTTATGAGCGTGATGCTGCAGAACCCGAAAGTGCCTTGGTCGCTGCGAAAGTTCAGGCCGTTCAGCAGGACGTCTATGTTAGCCGCCATCTGACCTCCTCCAAGGTGTCGTTGCAACTGAGGAGCCTGGGGTTACGGGTCGCACCAGTACACCACAAAGCCATGGGACGGTCAAGCTGGACAGCTACGCGCTACGCGGCTGGCTCGATGACGCCATACCCGCCGTCCTGCCGGCGGTAGACCACGTTGTGCTGGCCGCTCTCGGCGTTGAGGAACAGGAAGAAATCGTGACCCAGCAGCTCCATCTGCTCCATGGCGTCCTCGGGGAACATGGGCTTGGTTTCGTGGGTCTTGGTGCGGACAATATCGGCGAGGGCCGCCGGGGCCACGTCTTCTGAAGCCCTTGCCATGATGGCTTCCTTGATGGCAGCCGTTTCCCGCCTGCCCTGGAAGTAAAGCCTGCCCTTCCAATCGCGCACCCGCCTCTCCAGAACGTCGCGCACGCGATCGATGGTGGATCGGGGATCCGGCCCTCTCTCCTCGGCCCTGAGCACGGCCCCCTTGGCCTTCAGCGTGACCTGCACCACGTACTGGCGATGACGCGGAAGTTTGGACTCGTATGTGATCTCCACGGCTGCCTGCTGGATTGCTGGCAGGGAACCGACGACACCCGTCAACTTGTTCGCCACATACTCTTTGACCGTGGTGCCGCCGCCATTCATGTGCCTGAGGGTGACCTCGATGTCGATGGGTTGCGCCTTGTGGCCCATTTCTCCTCCTCTCGCTGAGGCGCCTGGAATGGCCGGTCAGGCCAGCACTTACGCAGAAAGCAAAGGCCACCCGGAAGCCGTTCGGGCTTCCTGGTGGCCTTATTGCTCGCGATTCGGGGAGCTTCCGGGGCCTTGGCTTAGAAGCCGACCTGCTGGAAGGGCAGGAAGTTGTCGCCTGCGGGGGCCAGGTCCACCAGCTTGCCATCCTTCATAACGTTGGTCAGGTGCCGGCCAGCCTGCAGAACTGAGATGTCCGCCAGCGGGTCGGCATCCAGCATGATGATGTCCGCCAGTTTGCCCTCTTCCAGGGTGCCCAATTCGCCCTCAAGGCCCATCACGTAGGCGTTCTCCCTGGTGATGGCTTGGATGGCTTCCATGGGGGTGTACCCGCCATACTTGACCAGTATTTCGGCCTCGATGGCGTGAAGATCGCCGTAGGGCATGGGGGTGCTGTTGCCACTGTCGGTGCCGCAGAGAATCTTGATGCCCAACTCGCGGGAGCGCTGTATCACCCGGGCAGTGCCCTCGGCGTGGCGGCGTATGTGGTCGATCTCCTCCTGTGGTCTGCCGAACTCATGCCCCATCTCCACCGCCCGCCACAGGAAGGTGGCCGTGGGCATCAAGCGGGACCCTGCCTCCGCCACTGCGTCCAGATCGGCCTCTTCCGCCAAGTCGGCATGCAGTATCCAGTCCATGCCTGCGAGGGCCGCATCGCGGGTGGAGCCTGCCCCACGGGAGTGGATGGTGACGGGGCAGTTCCTCCGGTGGGCCTCGTCCACGACGGCCGCCATCTCTTCTCTGGAGAAGGTCTGGGTCTGGCCGTAGGTGCTGTCCGCAATCTTGATGAAGTTGACTCCGTGCTTGGCTTGGCGTCGCACCTCGGTGATCATCTCGTCGCGGGTGTTGCAGAGCTTGCCGAGCTTGTGCTCAGGGCTGCCCACCCAGGAAGGCTCGTCGTCGGCGATGCTGCCATAGGTGACGATGAACCGCCCCGCGCAGTTGATGCGGGGCCCCTCGATGAGACCGGCCTTCACCGCGTCTCGCAGGGCCACGTCGATGAACCACGTCCCGCCGGGCGCAGCCACGCTGGTGACCCCCGAACGCAGTATCTTGCCCAGGTTGCGCGCTGCCCGCAGTGAACTGAACTCGGCACTATTGGTCCCCTTGGCCGAGGGTACGCCGGTCATCACCGGAAACCCGAAGGAGAGATGGCAATGCCCATCGATGAGGCCGGGCATGATCCACTGTCCCGAAGCATCGATGGTGTGCACGTTGTCCCGGTCTTCCAGGTTCACGTCGGGAGGCAGTCCTCCCACGCTGCGGATCCGGTTCCCCTCGATGACGACCGCCTCGTTGTGCGTCGCCTCGGCTCCGGTGGAGTCGATGAGGGTACCGTTTCGGATTACCGTAGTGGTCCCGTTGCCGTTGCTTGCCATTGGCCGCCTCCTAAGCTGACTTGTGCTCTGGCCGTCGCTCGGACTATA
>JAAXIE010000367.1:2449-2904 GCA_012270525.1 Dehalococcoidia bacterium
TGGCAGGCTCCAGGTCGGTGGTGCGCGCTTCCACTATAGCATTATAGACCGGGTCGCCAGCAAAGAAACGTTCATAGTGAGTCTGCCGGGAGCCGAAGGCACTGCACGTCAGATCCCACGCAAGGTGGAACACTCTGGCCCTGTCCACCGCCGCCATGGTATCGGTGGACATGTACCTTTCCAAGCTGGGCTCCAACTCCGAGTCGAAGTCAGCCGCCGTGGGCAAAGCCATCAGGCTGCTCGAACCGAGCAAGTGGATGATTTCGGCCATCCGCGGGTAGAAGTTCCGGGCGTAAAGGTCTCGCCCCGCCGTCAAGGGTGCGCTACTTGGCGTGAACACCCCGTACTGGTCATAGCTGGCCTGCGAAATCCCAGCCCTCAGCGTCGCTTTCATAACCTCGACGTACATGGCCAGTTCGCCCAGCATTTCCTGGACATGCGGATCGTTCCCACGG
>JAAXIE010000176.1 GCA_012270525.1 Dehalococcoidia bacterium
GGAGCGTTCTCCGCATTGGGCCTTGTATCCACCGACCTGCAGCGGGACTACGTACGCACGGTACATGCTCCACTGACGCCGGACGTGGTGCCCCAAGCGCAGTCGATGTATGCCCGGATGGAAGAGGAAGCCCAGGAGATGCTGGCACGCTCAGGGATCGATCCCAGCTTGTGGCAGATCCGCCACTCCATGGACCTGCGTTACTCCTACCAAGCCTACGAACTGACCATCCCCATCTCCTCGGAAGAGGTCTCCTATGACGGCCTCGCCTCGATAGTGGATCGATTCCACCGGGCACACCAGAGCGTCTATGGTCATCACTCGCCGCGCCAGTTGGTGCAACTCGTGAGCCTGCGGGTCGTCGCGGTTGGCAAGCTCCCCCGCAACTATGTGGCGAGCACCGTTGCCGATCGCAACGCGACTCTGGATGAAGCCCGCATCGGCGAGCGGCAGGTCTACTTCCGCGAGACGGGTCTCACCCCGTGCCCCGTCTACGAGCGGGCCAGTCTGCCAGCGGGTACGCCCATTCGGGGGCCAGCCATTCTGGAAGAACCAAGTTCCACGGTAGTGGTCTATCCCGGTCAGCAGGCCGAAGCCACAACCCACGGCACCCTTACCATCACCAACGCCTAGTTCCTTGGCTTGCATGCTTGGCCGTGCAAAGGCCTCGCTGTGCGGGAGGACGGAGTGGAGGGGCGGACTGGACCGGAGAGGCCGGGGCGTCGATTTGCTGCTGTTATACTTGCGTGCCGACGGGTTGGGAGCCTGTTGACGGGGGTATAGGGAGAGTCGATTCATGTTCAGCTACCTGGAACACCTGGAATGCAGCGTGTGCGGGGCGACGTACCCGCACGACAGGCCGGTCCGCACCTGTCCGGCCTGCAACAAGGTGCTGCTGGCACGCTATGACCTGCAACGGTTGAGGCGGGAAGTTGATCGGAGCGTGATTCAAGGGCGCCAAGCCGGGATGTGGGCTTTTTCCGAGATGCTGCCAGCCTCGCGTCCGGAAGATGTGATCACCCTCGGCGAGGGAGGAACGCCTCTGCTGCATGCCCAGAGGCTGGGGGAGTCGTTGGGGATGCCCCGCTTGTACATCAAGGACGAGGGATTGAATCCCACCGGCACCTTCAAGGCCCGGGGCTTGTCCGCCGCCGTTTCCAAGGCGAAGGAGGTGGGTCTGACCCGCCTCATCATGCCCTCGGCGGGGAATGCTGCTGGAGCGATGGCCGCCTATGCCGCCCGTGGCGGGTTGGAAGCCCACGTCTATATGCCCCAGGACGCCCCGGAGGGAAACAAGCTGGAGTGCCTCGCCCTCGGCTCGGAACTCAACCTGGTGGACGGTCACATCGGAGATGCGGGTGTGCTTTCGCGGGCTAGGGCAGCCGAAGAGGGAATGTTCGACCTCTCCACCATGCAGGAGCCCTATCGCGCCGAGGGCAAGAAAACCATGGGGCTGGAGATCGCCCTGCAACTCGGTTGGCGCATGCCCGATGCCATCATCTACCCCACGGGTGGAGGCACGGGCATCATCGGCATGTTCAAGGGATATATGGAGCTTCTGGAACTTGGTTGGGTTGAAGGCAATCTGCCGCGATTCATTGCTGTTCAAGCTGACGGGTGCCAACCAGTCGTACATGCTTGGGATTCGGGGATGGAGGCCTCGCAGGCTTGGCCCGACCCGCACACCGTCGCCGACGGTCTGCGGGTGCCTCACCCCTTCGCCGACTACCTGGTGTTGCAGGCCATACGCGAAACGGGAGGCACTGCCCTGGCCGTCGACGATACTGAGATGGTCGAGGCGATGCGGGAGATGGCGGCCACAGAGGGAGTGTTCGCCTGCCCGGAAGGAGCGGCCACGCTGGTGGCAGCCCGGAAGCTGCTGCTGGCAGGCGGGTTGGACCCGGAGGGCACGACTGTGCTGCTCAACACCGGTTCGGCGTACAAGTACCTGGGGCTGCTGTGAGCAATACACTGGTCACCGCCGCAATTCCGGTGGCTTGCTGAGCACCTGCTAACAAGGGAAAGCGAGGGCTTTGTTCGCTGGCGGGCTTCGCGGGAGGGTCTCGTTGCGGATGAGGGCTGAAACCGTTAGCATTGGCCCCTGACCCAAGCGACCGCAAGGGCACAAGTGTCCCCGGCGAAGGAGTGAATCATCGGGCCCTCCCTACGACTGGATAACGACCATCTGCGATTGGGCAACTGGAGCGTCCACTACGCTTGGGTGATAGTGCTGCTCGCCACCTTCATGTGGACCATCAGCGGTTCATTCCGGTTCGCCACTGCCGTGCTGGTGGACCACATGCGAGACCCGGTAGAAGGTTTTGGCTGGGCCTATGCCTGGATTGCAGTCGGCTACAGTATCCAGTGGGTCATATCCGCCTTTGCCTCGCCGGTGATGGGCTGGCTGGGAGAGCGGTATGGAATCAGGCGCATGCTGGTGTTCGGGGCGGTCCTGTTCGTCCTTGGGATGGTCCTCTCCGGCTACATGACCCAAATCTGGCAGTTCTACCTTTTCTTCGGGTTCCTGCTGGGCATAGCCATGACCGTGTTCCAAGTGCCCTTGGTGTCCAGCGTCACCACTTGGTTCAAGACCAATCTCGGGGCGGCCGTGGGTGGAATGCAGGCGGTCCAGAGTCTGGGCACGATACTGCTCCTGCCGGTTGTGGCCCTGCTCTTCAGCTCCTATGGATTCAGCTGGACTTTCTGGATTCCCGGGATAATCGGTGGGGTGCTTCTCCTCACGATGATCCCCTTCTATTTCGATGACCCCTCCAAGGCGAAGATGCGGCCCTATGGTGCCGCTCCCGAAGAGCCCGTCGTTCCGCGGCAGCGAGATGCTGATGCGAAGGTGCGTAACCAGGTCTTCTTCGCACAAGCCCGACGTACCAGTGCCTTCTGGAACCTGATAGGTATCCATTTCTGGGCGTGCATGGGCCACAACATCTTCATCGTATTCCTCTTGCCGTGGGCTATCGACCAAGGCATCTCCGGAGCCTCGGCAGTGGCGATTTTCACCGTAATGCAGGTATTCAGCATGCTCTCGCGCTTCGCCGTTCCGATTCTGGCGGACCGCGTGGGGGCCAGGGCGATGATGAGGCTCTGCTTCTGCCTGCAGGTCCTCCCCTGCATCCTCCTACTGGTGAGTCAGGACCCTTGGTCTTTCTACCTGTTTGCAGCCCTGTTCGGGATAGGAATGGGTGGAGAGGTGCCCCTTTTCCCCATCATCAACCGGCAGTATTTTGGCACCGCTCCTATCGGTTCGGTATATGGTTGGGAGATGTTCGGCAACGGCTGGGGCATGGCCCTGGGCCCGATATTCGGTGGGCTGATGATGGACTGGGTTGGATTCGAAGCCGCTGTATTGCTCTCCATGGCATTCAGCTTGGCTGCCGTCGTGTCTGCCGTGCTGCTCCCCAACACCAACAAAGTGCTGACCCCTGATTGGGAAGATCTCCTGCCTGAGTCCGAACCGCAGTCCGGGGTTGCACCACCTTCGCCCTCACCTGCACCGTCCTCGGGCGATTAGGAGGTGGCCCATCGTCAGCAGCTTGGTGCGTCCGCTTGAGGTCAGCTTCACGGTGGAGGAGAGGCCCTTCCGGCTGGGCGGGCTGATCCCGGTGACCGTGGACCTGCGGGCCCGCCGCGACGTGGCGTTAAGGGCCGGGTGGGTGGACTTGGTCTGTCACGAGGAATGGATGGCCAACTTCGTGATCGATGCGCCCACGTCCTCCCGTCCCATGATCGTGGGCGGGGGAGGACTGCCAGCCACCGTCATGCCGACGCCCACCGCGCCTAGGCGGGTGTCCGAGGAGATGAAGCAGACGTACGTGCACAGCCGCCTTGTATTCCTGGATGGACTGCAACTCCCGGAGGGTTCCAACGTCACCTACAATCCCCGCTTGGAGATCGCTCCGGACCCGCCGGACCATGTGGCTGTGAGTACGGTGACGTGGAAGCTGGCCTTGGTCATAGACCTGCCCCATGCGTTGGACGTCCACAGGGCCCGTCCTGTTGAGGTTGACCTGGACTGAGGCCTGGCCCGGAAGCTGCACCAAGACCGCAGAGGAGGCCCCATGCCGAACTCCACCACCATCCAAGCCGATCTGGTGTTGCAGAATGCCAACGTCATAACCATAGATGGGCGGAACCCGAGGGGACGTTCGGTAGCGGTGCGGGATGGCAGGTTCGTCGCCATCGGCCAGGAGGATGCCTTGCCCGACCTGGTCGGCCCGGACACGGAAGTCCTGGACGTGGGAGGCAAGACCGTCCTGCCCGGGTTCATCGATGCACACATACACGTTCTGACCAGTGGCATCCGGCACGTCATGGCCGCCGACTGCGCTCTGCCCAGCATCAGGGATGTTCAAGACGCCCTGCGACAGCAGATTGCAGGGGTCCCCGCGGGTCAGTGGGTGCAGGGCTTCAAGTACGACGACACCAAGACCGCGGAGAACCGCTTCCTGAACAGAGAGGACCTGGACGCGGTGAGCACGGAGCACCCGATACTGGTGGCCCACCGAGCGGGGCACGTCTACTATGCCAACACCCTGGCCTTGGAACTTGCAGGTTTCAACAGCGAGACTCCCGACCCGCCCGGTGGCCGGTTTGGTCGCGATGAGTCCACCGGCGAGTTGAACGGCGTGATGTACGAGAGGGCGGTGGAGCCCATCACCTACAACCACCTTCCGGTGGTGACCCCTGACATCCGGCTCCAAGGGCTGAGGCGCATCTGCGAGATGCTGAACCGCGTCGGCCTCACCAGCGTCCACGATGCCAAGGTCTCTAACATCGAGCTGGAGACCTACCAGCAGGGATACCGTAACGGCGACCTGACCCTCCGGGCCTACCTGCTGATGTACCACGACCATTTCGAAGCCCTCCGGGATGCTGGCGTAAGGAGCGGCTTCGGCGATGAGCATTTGCGCATAGGGGGCATCAAGATGGTGGCCGACGGGGCCATTGCCGCCCGCACGGCCTACCTGTCCGAACCCTACGTCGGCAGCCCGTGCGACCACGGCATCCTCGCCATGAGCCCCGACGAGATAGAAGAGCGCGTGATGCAGGTGCATGGCGCAGGCTTCCAGGTCTGTATCCACGCCAACGGCGACTCGGCCATCGATGCCGTGCTTTCGGCCTACCAGAAGGCGCAGGACGCTTTCCCCCGCCAGGACCCCAGGCACCGGCTGGAGCATTGCACCGTGGTCAACCCCGACCTTCTCAGTCGCATCAAGGCCTTGGGATGCGTCGCCACGCCCTTCTGCACCTACATCTACTACCACGGCGAGAAGATGCCCTTCTATGGGGAGAAACGGGTGGAGTGGATGTTCGCCCAGCGCTCCTTCCTCGAC
>JAAXIE010000256.1 GCA_012270525.1 Dehalococcoidia bacterium
CTGCAACGGCTGGTGTTTCACCTGGGCCGTCACCGCGATGGGGGCCACCCACGTCTGCCTGCGACGGGTGGATCCTGGAGAGATATTTCGCTTGGTACGGGAACGGGGGGTGACCCACATGGGCGGGGCCCCGACCGTGCTCATCGCGATGTACTCCTCTCCAGCGGCCGAGGGTCAACGGCTGGACGGCCTCGCCATCACAACCGCCGGGGCCCCGCCCGCTCCCCCGGTCATCCGCACCATCGAGGGCATGGGGGCCACCATCCACCATGTGTACGGACTTACCGAGACCTACGGGCCCCATACGATATGCGCACCTCAACCCCACTGGGACGAACTCTCCATCGAAGACCTGGCTAGGGTGAAGGCCAGGCAGGGCGTTCCCTACGTCATCGCCAACACCAACCTCATCGTCGGCGACGAACAGTGTGACGAAGTGCCACGGGACGGGGAGACCGTCGGCGAGGTGATGATGCGGGGTAACAACGTGATGGCGGGCTACTTCCGCGACCCGGAGGCCACTGCCGAGGCTTTCCGGGGCGGGTGGTTCCACTCCGGCGACATGGCGGTGTGGCACCCCGACGGCTACATCGAGATCATCGACCGGGCCAAGGACGTGATCATTTCGGGTGGCGAGAATATCTCCAGCCAGCAGGTGGAGAAGGTTCTCATGGAGCACCCAGGCGTCCTGGAAGCAGCGGTGGTCGCGACCCCCGACTCCCTCTGGGGCGAGTCAGTCAAGGCCTTCGTGACCCTCGCACCAGGAGAAACTGCCGAAGAGGGCCAGGTCATCGCCTTCTGTCGCGAGCGCTTGGCCCACTTCAAGTGCCCCAAGACGGTGGTGTTCGGCGACCTTCCCAAGACTGCCACCGGCAAGATACAGAAGTACGTGCTACGCGAACGGGAGTGGCAGGGCTACGAGAAACGGGTGCACTAGAACGTACCTGCATCCCTGAGGGCCGGGGCTGTCTCCAGTGGCCCTCTGCCCATCGGTGCGATGGGCGGCCCCATATCATTTCAAGTGCGGGAAGATATCACGCCCGTAGGCATCGATGGTCTCGCGCACACGCTCGGGATGGGGAGACATCAGGATGTGCCCCACTCCGTGCCTTTCCAGCATGGCGATCTTGGCCAGACACTGCTCCGGCGTTCCGGCGATGCTCGTGCCGTCCAGAACGCTCCTGGTCACGTACGGCCGCTGCCAGTCTTCCAAGCTGACCACGTAGTTGCGGTATGTGGCAATGTGCTTGCGACGCGGGTCACTCGCTCCTCCCGAGTCGCCAAAATACGCATGCCTTATGTCGTCCCACTCCCGTTTCAGGTAGTCGGGAGCGGCGGTTGAAATCGATGCAATGCGGCTGAAATTCATCGCTGGGGCCATGCTCTTTGGACCCAACTCGGTCTGCAACTCCTCGAAACTCCACTCGCGGTCCGTCACAAGCACCGAGGGGGTGATGGTCAACTCGATGTCGTCGGCACGCCGGCCAGCCTTCTTCGCCCCCACGTCGAGCAGTTCGCGGCAGGTGTCGATGATTTCTGGCTGGGTGAGGCCGCCCAGGATCACAGCGTCGGCAACCCGGCCTGCCATCTCCAGGCTGTTGGGGTTGGCGGCTGCAACATAGACGGGGATCGGGTCCTGGAGGTTGACCCAAGGCTGCTCCTGGCGCAGGAACTGCACAATGGTCGGTTCCCCCAGCAGGTCTACCTCCGCTTCCTCGCCAGCCAGCAGTTGCCGGACTTCTTCGATGTACCGCTCCAACTCGGCCAGACGCGCACGACGCATGCCCATGGCGAGAGTCGCAGTAAAACCCACCCCTATACCGAGGGCAACGCGTCCTGGTGCCAGGGCGTTGAGGCCAGCGAGGGATGAGGCCGTGACCGGTGATGAGCGAGTGAGCGGGTTGGTGACGCCGATGCCCAGGGTGATGCGCTGCGTCCGTGCTGCCGTCGCACCCATGGAGACCCACGGGTCCCCGAACAGAGCAGGAGAGTCCACGAAGAAGGCGGTGTCGTACCCCTGCTCCTCCGCCTGTTGCACTAACCCCGGAGCGTCGGATCCGGGCGTCAGCAGAATGCCGAACTTCATGGGCCATTCACCTTAGGGTGGATCCCCTGGCACTACCGATCCCGGTGCACAGACAAGTCGAGGGCAACATCATGTCGGTGCCAGCCCTTAGCTACCCAGCATGCGTGGCAGGCGTTCTCCCAGGATCGACTCTGCTTCTTCCACGATGTTGCGCACGATATCCCCCACGGGCTGGATATCGTTTATCAGGCCCGCTGTTTCGCCGGTGTACAACACCGAGTTGTCGGGGTCGCCAGTCCGGTGCGCTTCCTCGACGCTGGCTGCCACCTCGGTCCGCCTGTAGCGCAGTTCCCCTTCCCGGCCCAGCCAGTCCTCGATAAGCTGGTTGCGCTTGGTGCGGGCATATGCCCCCGGCCACACCCGCCCGCTGATAAGGTCGGGGATTTCCGTCAACGCGGTGTCGTGACCATCGCTGTCCAGGATGGCCTGCTTCTTGTCGGACGAGAGTGGTGATTCGGGCGAAGCCAGGAACCTGGTGCCAAGGAGCACGCCTTCGCCCCCCAAGGCCAGCGCGGCCGCAAGACCGGCACCGTCCCCCACTCCTCCCGCGGCCACCACCGGCACGGGGTCGACCGCTTTGACCACCATGCGCACCAAGGGCATGGTACCCATCACTCCCACGTGACCCCCGCCCTCAGTGCCTTGAGCCACTATGACATCGGCCCCGGCTTCCACTGCACGCTGGGCTTCCGCCACCGTGGAAGCCATGTGGACCACCTTGACCCCCGCTTCATGGGCCCGCACGAAGATGGGGCCGAGCTCCATCTGGGGAAACCCCCAACCCGTCGACAGAACAGCAGGGGAGGCACCCAGGACGGAAGAAATGGCCTCGTCATCGGCTAGGAACAGCAGAAGGTTCATGCCGAAGGGACGGTCGGTGCGGCTGCGTATCTCCTGTGCGTTACGGGCTACGGCTTGCGGGGACATTCTCGCGCAGCCAAGGATGCCGAGGCCGCCCGCACCGGACACGCCAGACACCATTTCAGGGTTGGTATGAGTCGACATACCTCCGAGCAGCACGGGATGCTCGACGCCGAATAATTCGCATACGCGGGTCCTCAACAACATCCACCTCCAAGGGCGGTGACGCACCACCTGGGTTTATCCATGCTCCCCGACGCCCCGCCCTCGGAGCGGGCTGCCAGCAATATGTCGTGGTTCAGGTGGCGGATGCGGCCAGCACCGAGATGGAATCGATCACGTCCCCCGGCAACGGGTGATCGTGCCAGGTCGCTCCGCCGTCGTCGGTGCCAAAGACCTGCCCACGACGGGTGCAGAAATAGACCTGCTTCGAGTCCAGCGTGTTGACCGAGAGCCCGAAGGTGGTGCTGTCCACGGAGTGTCCGTGGTCGAACCGCTCCCACGTGTCCCCCAAGTCCGGGCTCCGCAGTATTCCGCCCTTGTCGCCCCGGAAATCGGACCCAACACAGGCGTATACCGTCTGGCCTTGGTTGGGGTCAACCTGCACGCCCCGTGAATAGAAGATGGGCGAGAACCGCTGCAACGTCAGGTTTTCCCAGTGGTCGCCCCGGTCGCTGCTGCGCCACACCCCTTCCCGGTTGGAGATGAAGACCCGTCCCGAAGAGGCCGCCACGCCGTGCAGGTCGAGACGGTCTTCCATGGGGGCGAGGTCACGGTTGGTGATGGTCCAACTAGCCCCAGCATCCAGGCTGTAGGCAGCCCCGCCGATTTCCATGGCGGCGTATATCTCGGACGGCTTGTCTGCCGTGGCAGTCAGTCCCAGTATCCGTGGAGCGAAACCGATATCGCAGATATCAGGGCTGTTGATGGTGGATATGTGCTGCCAGGTGTCCCCGCCGTCGTCGCTGCGGTACACCTCGTTGTAGATGGTCCCGGCATACATGACGCTGGGATTGGTCGGGTGGAACAACAGCGACCAGACCACTCGTTGCTGCGGGAAATCCATACGGTCCCAGCGCTCACCGTGATCGTCGCTGCGATACACGCCGTCCTGGGTGCCAGCATATATCCTGGAGGCGTTGTTGGGATGCGCGGCCAGTGCCCTGACCTGGGGTTCCTCGGGAAGGCCGTTGGTCAACTGCTGGTAGGTCGCCTGTCCCGGCGCACTGCGAAGGAGTCCGTCAGACTCGGTGCCAACGAAGATGAACGGCTTGTGTTCGCCTGCCGACATGATTGCCCCTCCTTCTCTCACTTATCTGTCGCCTGATGTCCCACGTACAGCGGACTTCAGCACCAGCCGCAGTATAGGCAGGCTGGCGGGGCGGGTCAACATTGCCGGATTAGGAGTCACCGGAACCCGCACGACGCATAGGCCCCTGTGAGGAGAGACGCGATGGAATCCAGCCCTATTGCACGGGATTCTTGCGCGGGCGTCCGCCTCTTCGCTCTTCCCAGAAATAAATGTCGTTGCCGACAACCTTGATTACGATGTTCTTGCCAGACTGCTTCACCGCGTTGCCCAAGCGACGACGCACGGTGGCTTTGGTTTCACCCTCCGATGGCGTGATCCTGCCAGCCTGGTCCTTGGTCAAGCGTTCGATATATTCGCGATACTCCAGAATAGCCTGCGACCGCTTGCCAGTGGTCGTCCTCTTTATCGCTTCGGTACGGGGTACAGACTCGAATGCGGGCATTGCCAGACTCCCTCTCTAGTCTCGTTCCTTGTGCGGGCCTGATTATATCAGTTATGCCAGAGACAAGGAGAGTTCTGGCACTGATTAAACAGTGACTTTCACGCTGGGAATCATTCGAACGAACTGGCAAGCTGGTCGAGAGGAACGGCGAAGTAGGGGCGTATGTCTCTCCTCGGCGTTAAGCGACATGGGTGGAACGGCGCAGGATTCGCGTCATCCGCTCGCAGGGGGAATCATGCGAACGCGCACACCAACGGCCAGTTCCGAGTCTCCCCCTCCTGTGAAGATGCCACGTACCGGGGCAACGTCCTGGTAATCTCGCCCGATACCGACTCGGATATGTCGCTCGTCGGAGATGCACTGGTTGGTGGGATCGAACCCCGTCCATCCCAACCCTGGCAGAAGACACTCCACCCACGCATGCGAGGCTGTTTCAGGTGCCAAATCGTGGTCCTGGGACTCGACGTACAGATAGCCTGATACGTACCGGGCGGGTATTCCCCAGTCACGAGCGATGGTAATCATCACGTGGGCGTAGTCCTGGCAGACCCCTTCACGCCACTCCAGGATATGCTCGATGGGTGATATGGCCGTGGTGCTACCAGGCACGTAGCGAAAATGGTGGTGCAGACTCTCCGATAACGCCAGCAGCGATCCCAGAGGGTCTTCGCAGGGCGCGATACCAACCTCATCAATGAACTCCTGCAGTGCATCCGAAGGACGGGCGAATGCGCTGGGCTTCAGAAACTCCCACCGATCGAAGCTGTCCTGCCACGACCTGATTTCGTCCCAAGCTCCGGCATCCAGATGTTCCATGGGAAGCAGCGATGACCGACTCACCGATACGGTGGAACGGGCACCGACCTCCAGGAAATCGGTGCTCTGGTGAATGTTCAATATGTGCTTTGTGTTGCCGAAGGAGTCCGTCTCTGCCGTTGGCGATGCTGGAGGAACCGTTGAGAGTTCGAAACTGAGAAGCTCCTGGCCATCACCCTCCAGTGGCTTCAAGCAGAGGGAAAGCGCGCAGCTCCGCACCGGTCGGGAATAGCGATAACTGGAAACATGCCGCACATCATAGACCGCCGTGGTGAGCATGGGACTAGCGTCCCGGGGAGTCTTCTATCGGGTAGTCGAAATAGGCTTGGGTCACCAGGTGATGCAAATCGCGACCTTCATCCCTAACACGCTGTAGGAGTGCCCTCCGGTCATCGGTATCGGGCCAATCGTAATGCACCAAGGCTGCCATACGGCCCGCCAGCCTGCGTGCGGCCCCACTGGCCCGGGGATTGGGACCGGTAGACAACGAGTCCAGGTTGGATACCGTCCGGTCCAACGATCTGCACAGCGAGTTTGGCAGCAGCGGGTCGGTCGTCAGCAGATTCAGCACATGATCGGGCACCACTTCTACGCTGTAGCTGTGGTTATACGCTTCAAGGGCGTGATAAACGCGGAGCAGGCTGGACCAGTCGGCTTCGGAATACTCATCCCATAGCATGCAGGAGTCCAGCTGGGCGAGGAAAAGCGTGGTCGACATCTGGCTCGATTCGATGAAGCGCCCAAGCTGCATGAACCTCCAGCCCTCATCGCGGTACATCGTGGCGGCGGCTACCCCCGCAAACCGGTCCATCTCGGCAGCGGTGTCGGCGTAGAACCCCTCCGGGGATGTCAGCCAGATGTCCTGGATGCTGAGTTTCTGGATCCGCAGGTAGCAGAGGTTGAGGCTGGTCCAGAGTTCACCGCTGATGCAGTGGCGCATCTGGCGGGCATTCTCCCTCCCCATGGAAAAGCAACTCCAGACGGAGTCCGTGTTGGCACGCTCGAAGGTCAGGTCATCCGCCAGCGTGTAGGAATCGGCAAGGGCGAAATCGTCGCTTACAGACAACTCCAGGCTGCCACCCGGCGGGCGGCGATTCAGCCCGTTGTATATGCGCGCCCACCCGAAATGAATATCCCTGAGAGGACGGTCCACCAAGGCTTCAGTCTGCAGCCGGAGCAGGCGGCACAGGAACTCGGCCCGCTCCAGGTAACGGCCCATCCAGTAGAGTCCCTGTGCGCTGCGTGAAAGCATGGTATAGCTGCCTTAGATGTCGTCGCGTCTTTGAGTCACCTTGTAGCCCTCTCAGTCGTCCAGCACCCAGAGATCCTTGCCCCCGCCACCCTGGCTGGAATTCACCAC
>JAAXIE010000341.1 GCA_012270525.1 Dehalococcoidia bacterium
GTTGTGCACCCACGCTGGCTTCTGTGGCAGCCGCGCCACCAACGTCTGGAGAATGACCCGCCAGACCGAAGACACCGCGGTGCGTGCACAGGTCATAGCCATGGTGGAACGTTGCCCTTCCGGGGCCCTGACCTACAGCATCGAAGAGAACGGAGCCGACGTGGAACCCGATCTGTCTCAGGGCATCTCCGCCACCCCTGATGGCCCCCTCTGGGTAACCGGCGGCATCACAATCGAGCGGGCCGACGGGCAGCCCCTCGAAGTGCGAAACCGGGTCACCCTGTGCCGTTGCGGAGCATCCAGGAGCAAGCCCCTGTGCGACGGCGCCCATACTGAAATCGGATTCAAAGCGGATTAGTGAAGCCCCCGACTCGGGGGAGTCACCGGATATTTGCAGGTGTGAAGGCTCTGCCAGGCCCACCTGGAGGTGAGTGATATGGCGCAGCGGTCGAAGATTCACCAGCTACTTTCCCGCGATTCTGCGGGCGGCGACGTGCTGATTCAGGGTTGGGTCAAGACCAAGCGTTCCTCCAAGACCGTCTCCTTTCTACAGGTGAATGACGGCTCCACCCTGGCCGACATCCAGGTTGTGGTTGACCAGGAACACCCCGACCATGCCCTGATAGACTCGCTGAATACCGGCTGCGCTGTCAACGTGGAAGGGACTCTGGTCGACTCCATGGGCAAGGGCCAACGCTATGAAATCTCCGCCAGCCGGCTGGAGATGGTCGGCCAAGCCGATCCCGAAGAGTACCCGCTCCAGAAGAAGCGTCACACCCTGGAGTTCCTGCGTGACATCGCCCACCTCCGACCCCGAACCAACACCTTCGGTGCCATGGCCAGGGTGCGGAACGCTTTGGCTTTCGCCGTGCATTCCTTCTTCCAGGAGAGAGGGTACATCTACCTCCACGCCCCCATCATCACCGCTAGCGATGCCGAGGGTGCAGGAGCGATGTTCCGCGTGACCACCCTGGACCTGGATGATCTCCCTTCCAGGGAAGGCACCGTCGACAACGACGCCGATTTCTTTGGCAAGCCCGCCTTCCTCACCGTCAGCGGGCAGTTGGAAGCCGAGATTTTCGCCCTCGCCCTCTCCGATGTGTACACCTTCGGCCCAACTTTCCGAGCCGAAAACTCCAACACCTCCCGGCACCTCGCCGAGTTCTGGATGGTGGAACCTGAGGTCGCCTTCTGCGATTTGGACGGCTTGGCCAGCCTCGCCGAGGACTTCCTCAAGTACCTGTTCTCCTACGTGCTGGAACACTGCCCTGAGGATATGGAGTTCTTCAACAGGTGGTTCGAGTCCACCACCATCGATACCCTGCAGGCCATCGTGGACTCCAGGTTCGAGCGTATCACCTATACCGAAGCGGTAGACATGCTGAAGGCGTCGGGCGAGAGTTTCGAGTTCCCGGTGGACTGGGGGAGCGACCTGCAGTCGGAGCACGAAAGGTACCTGACCGAGAAGAAGATCGGCAGGCCCGTGATCGTCACCGACTATCCCAAGGACATCAAGGCCTTCTACATGCGCCTCAACGACGACGACCGGACGGTGCGGGCCATGGACGTGCTGGTGCCCCGAATCGGCGAGATCATCGGCGGCAGCCAGCGCGAGGAGAGGCGCGACCTGCTGCTGCAACGCATGAGACAAGCAGGCCTTTCCGAAGACAACTACTGGTGGTACCTGGAACTTCGCCAGTTCGGCACCGTTCCCCATTCCGGGTTCGGTCTGGGCTTCGAGCGCACCGTGCAGTTCGTCACCGGCATGCAGAACATACGGGATGTCGTGGCCTTCCCCCGTACCCCTCGCCGCGCCGATTTCTGACCATGCCCAAGGCAACTCAGCATCACGATTCCCTGGGTGCCTACGTCAACCCCATGCCAGGCGAAGTGAGACATCCGCCCCTCGGTATGCGAACGCGGAATAGCTAAGGAGAGGCTGAAGAATGGTATCCAGCAGTCCCCAGGAGACTAACGACTTCATCAGGAGCATTGTCCGCCAGGACTTGGCCAGCAACAAGAATGGCGGTAGTGTCGTGACCCGCTTCCCGCCCGAACCCAACGGTTACCTGCACATCGGGCATGCCAAGTCCGCACAGTTGAACTTTGGCCTGGCCGCCGAACATGGCGGCCGGTGCCACCTGCGCTTCGACGACACCAACCCCGACAAGGAATCCCTGGAATACGTGCAGTCGATCATCCAGGACGTGCGCTGGCTGGGGTGGGACTGGGGAGAATACCTCTTCTACGCCTCCGACTATTTCGACCAGCTATATGAGTTCGCCATCCAACTCATCAAGTCCGGCAAAGCGTACATCGACGACCTCACCCCGGAGCAGGTCCGGGAGTATCGCGGCACCCTGACCGGTCCCGGACGTGAGAGCCCCTACAGAGACCGGCCCGTCGAGGAGAACCTGGAACTCTTCGAAGGGATGCGTGCAGGCGAGTACGAAGAGGGTTCCAGAGTCCTGCGGGCCAAGATCGACATGACCTCGGGCAATATCAACATGCGGGACCCCGTGCTCTATCGCATCCTCAACACCTCCCATCATCGCACCGGCGACAAATGGTGCATCTATCCGATGTACGATTTTGCCCACGGCCAGTCGGACTCCATCGAGGGCGTGACCCACTCCATCTGCACCATGGAGTACGAGGACCACCGGCCCCTCTACGACTGGTTCCTGGATGAGCTTGGCATCTACCATCCCCAGCAGATCGAGTTCGCCCGCTTGAACCTGAGCAACACCGTCCTCAGCAAGCGCAGACTACTGTCGCTGGTCGAAAGCGGCCACGTCAGCGGTTGGGACGACCCCCGCATGCCCACCCTGTCGGGGATGCGTCGCCGCGGGTATACGCCGGAAGCAATCCGCAGCTTCTGCGAGCGTATCGGGGTCGCCAAACGCGCCACGACCGTGGACATCGCCCACTTGGAGCACTGCCTCCGGGAAAATCTTAACCAGCGCGCACCACGGGCCATGGCGGTGCTGCATCCCCTGAAGGTGATCATCGACAACTACCCCGAAGGCCAGATCGAAGAATTGGAAGCAGTCAACAACCCCGAAGACGAGACCATGGGCACTCGCACCGTCCCCTTCTCCAGGGTCCTATACGTCGAGCAGGACGACTTTCGTGAGGAGCCGCCCCGTAATTTCCATCGCCTGGCCCCTGGCCGGGAAGTCCGGCTGCGATACGGCTATTTCATTACCTGCACCAGCGTCGTCAAAGACCCCAAAACGGGACAGGTTGTCGAGTTGCACTGCACCTACGATCCCGAGACCCGCGGAGGCCACGCCCCCGACGGCCGGCGCGTCCGCGGCACCATCCACTGGGTATCGGCAGACCATGCCCTGCCTGTCACGGTCAGGCTCTATGAGCACCTCTTCACCGTGGAGAAGCCCGACGAGTTGGGGGCGGATTTCCGCGACGCCCTGAACCCCGAATCGGTGCAGACCCTGACACACTGCTTCGTCGAGCCCAGCCTCGCCACCGCCGCCCCGGGTACGACCTACCAGTTCGAGAGGCTGGGTTACTTCTGCGTCGACTCAGTCGACTCCAACTCCGCCTTGGTGTTCAATCGGGCCGTCTCCCTGCGGGACACCTGGGCCCGAATCGAACGCTCCCAGGAGTCCACCTAGCTGCCCGAAGCCTTCTCCTCCTCCAGGCGGCGACGCTCCCGGTTGGTGATCAGCCTGATCGCCTCATCAGCACCCATACGACCCACCGGCCCCGACGCGTACATGGAACCCAGGACCACGCCCCCGCGGCCTAGCAGGAACTCGGCAGGCTGGACGTATCCACCTCGGTCCTCCGACCACCAAGCCCCCAAGCTGTCCGCCTGCTCCTTGGTGACACCGTACGCCACCGGGAAGGAGAGTCCGCGCCCTGCCATCTCGGCTGCGTGCTCTTTGTCGTCGACGCTGGCAGCATAGACAGTGGCCCCCAAGGCTTCCAGTTCGGCTTTCTTCTCTTCATATGCGTCCAACTGGCGCCCGCAGTAGGGTCACCAGTGCCCCCGGTAGAAGAGCAGCGCAACGTACCGGCTGTCGACCTCCCCCGGAAGAGTGATGCTGCTGCCGTCAAGCAGGTCCAGCGTTATCGAGGGAAAACGGTCCCCCTGCTGCAACTTCTCGCCCATGTCACACCTCCTTGCCATTGGATCCAGTATTACTATCGGGGCCCCTGAGTAACCCCATTCCTTCCACCGGAGCAGTAATTCCGTCAGCTTACACTGACGGGGCCGCCTTCCAACTGCCTGCCCCCAGCAGCCTTGTGACATTCTCGCGTTGCCCCTCTGCACTTCCCCTGCTAGGCTGGTACCAGCGCCTCCTGTCCCCTGAAAGCTTGGACCCATGAAAACACGCATCGGCATCCCCCACACAAGAGGCAACCGCCCCCATGCCCTTCCCCTCCATGGGCACCGCCGGGCCGCCCCGGGACCCGCGTTCGGAACGGCCCTTCAGCTACAATCCAGCTACGCCAATCGGAACAATCGGAACAGTTTCAGCTACGAAAAAACGTTTCTTAGCTACGACCGTGTTCCGACGCCCAGCTACGGTTCCACCAGCCGCAACCCTGCTGGTCCCGCATTCTCCAGCCCAGACCTCTCCCATCCAGCTACAGATCGCCCCCGGAACTCGCCCTCTGCTCTCCCTCAATCGGAACAAAGTCCCAAGCTGCCTCAAAGCTGCAATCGGAACAGTTCCGACTCCGCACCAGCGTCGCCGTCCCTCGATCGGTCCCAGCCAGATACAAGTCCGGAGGAATCGCCAATCCCTCCTCCGCACAAACCGGAACACGGCCCCAAGCTGTCCCAAAGCTACGGTCGGAACAACTCCCGCGCAGTCGACAACCCACAGCACGGATCCCTCGACAGTCCAGCCTCGCGAATCACGAAAACTCGCGCTGTGCTGTGCGGTCCCTGTTCAGAGGTTGCCTGGTCCGTTACCTACCAGCACGATTATACAGAGTGCCGTCATATCTGTCCGAGACCGGCACCGGATACCGCCCTCGTGCTGGACAAAGGCAACGCCAGAGCCTATCCTTCGCCGTGAACGTCGTGGCGACCCACGACTCCCCACTTCCACTAACGGAGGCCTCAACCATGGTCAGCACCGCACGCGCAAACGAGTTGGAGCAGGGCGGGTCCACCAAGCCACCCACTGGGCGACCTGTCGTGTACGCCACCGAAGGCGTCATATCCAGCGGGCACTATCTCACCTCCATCGCTGGCATGAGGATGCTGCTGAGTGGCGGCAACGCCTTCGATGCCTTGGTGGCCGCTGGCTTCGCCGCTGCCGTCGTTGAGCCCATCGCCTCCTACTCGCTGGCCGCCGAAGGCGTGTTCATGCTGTACCACCCCGCCAGTGGCGACCTTCTTTCCCTCAGCGGTCAGGGCACCGCCCCCGCCGCCGCAACCGCTGACTTCTACAAGTCCAGAGGCCATGAGCGGATCCCCACAGGCCCCGGACCCGATGCACCCCTCTCCTTCACCGTGCCCGGAGTGGTGGAAGCCTTCCTGGCCCTGCAGGAGCGGTACGGCGTGAAGCCCATCGGCGATGTGCTCGCCCCAGCCATCTACTACGCCGAACATGGCATCCCTCACTACGAGTACATGCTGGAACGTCTCCACTCCCCAGCTACTCATCAGCAGTTCGACACCTTCCCCCCCGGCGGATGGGACGTTTTCTACGAAAACCGCCAGGTGCCTCAACCCGGTTCCCTGATGGTGCAGAAGGGATTGGCCAACACCCTGAACGCCATGGCTCGCAGTGCCGCCCCCTCCTCATCCCGCGTCGACGGCGTCCGCGCTGCCCGGCACGCCTTCTACGAAGGCGAGGTCGCCCAGACCATCGTCGCCTGCTCCCGGAGGGTGGGTGGCATCCTCGGCTTGCAGGACTTGGCCAACTACCGCGCCAAATTCGAAGAGCCAGCCCTCGGCAGCTTCCGCGGATACGACATCTGGGGACAGGGGGCCTGGACCCAGGGCCCCATCCTCATGCAGGCCCTGAACATGCTGGAGCCCATGGACCTGCGAGCCATGGGCCACAACTCCGCCACCTACATCCACACCATCACCGAGGCCTTGAAGTTGGCCATTGCCGACCGCGAGGCCTATTACGGAGACCCCGACTTTTCCGATATCCCCCTCCAAGCCATGTTGTCCAAGGACTACGCCCAGGAACGGGCGGCCTTGATCGACCCCAACCGTGCCAGCCCTGACCTGCCCCCTCCCGGAGACCCGCGCCGAGGAACGCGCTTCGCAAACGGCGCCACCCCACATGCCGACCTGGTGGGCAGCACCGCCGGGGATGGCGATGGGGCCGCCGATGGCACCACCCACGTGTCTGCACTCGACCGCGACGGCAACATGGTCTGCGGCACCATCAGCGGCGGGGCCTTCGGCAAATCGGTATTCTTCCCCGAAATCGGTTGCGCCCTCAGCACACGAATCGAGATGTTCAACTGCGAAGAGGGCCATCCCAACGTGGTCGAGCCGGGCAAGCGCCCCCGTACCACCCTGATCAACTACCTGGTCGGCACGCACGGCAAGCCCACCATGACCATCGGCTGCCCCGGGGGCGACAATCAGGCCCAAGCCAACCTGCAGATACTGCTAAACACCCTGGTCTGGGACATGAACCCGCAGGAAGCGATTGAGGCTCCCCGCTTCTCCGGCCAGTCCTTCGTCAACTCCTTCTACCCCCACGTGCACTATCCGGGCCGGCTTGACCTCGAAGCAGGGATACCCGAGAGCACGGCTGAAGAACTTCGGGCCTTGGGTCACAAGATAAGCCGCGTAGCCGTCTGTGGCATGGGCGCCACCGTGTCCCATAGCGACCCGAGCACCGGCACCTTGAGCAGCGGTGGCGACCCCCGTCGCGCCTGCTACGCCATCGGCTGGTAGCAGTTCGGCCGGTAGCAGTTCGGCTGGATTCAATCCCCCCAAAGGGGCCGGGGAGACCTACCCCCACATCCGGCGGGCGGTTTCCACCACCAGTTCCAGCTTGCGCCTCTGGTCGTCGGACGTGATCAGGTTGCCTTGCGCCACCGAAGCAAACCCGCATTGGGGGCTGAGGGCTAGGTCATCCATGTCCACGTAGCGGGAAGCCTCCTCGATTCGTCGCATCAGCAGGTCCTGGGACTCTAGGGGCGCATCCTTGGTGGTCACCAAGCCGAGGACCACTGTCTTCCCCTTGGGCATGAAACGCAGCGGTTCGAAGCCACCAGCACGGTCGGTGTCGTACTCCAGGAGATACCGGTCCACATCCAGCAGGCTGAACATCTTCTCAGCGATCGGTTCGTAATCGCCGTTCGCTTGCCAACGACTCTGGTTGTTGCCACGGCAAACGTGGAACGCCAGAATCGCCCCCTTGCGATCGACTCCCTGGACGCACGCTTGGTCTGCCGCCAAGGCCTCATCCAGCTCCCTGTCCAAGTCGGCATCCCCTTGCGACCACCGCTGCCTCAGGCCCTCGTCGCAGAATCGCATCGGATAGTTGGGAGCATCCAGTTGTATGTACGCGGCCCCGTCGTTGATGGCGGCCTGTATCTCGCTCCTGATGATATTGGCCAGGTCATCGTGCAGTTCCACCGAGTTGGCATAGAACTGGTCCGTCACTCCTTCGCGGAAGCCGCCAAAGCCTAGC
>JAAXIE010000188.1 GCA_012270525.1 Dehalococcoidia bacterium
TTGATCAGGTAGGCGGTGGGCTTCATGGAAGCCAGTTCCTGCTGGCCAACCAGTCCGCGGGTGCGATCGCTGAGTTGAAGATGTATGGTCACTATGTCGGAGTTGGCAAGCAACTGCTCCTTGCTCACCAGTGAGGCACCGCATTCGGCAGCCCGCTCCTCCGTCAGATTCTGGCTCCAAGCCACCACCTCCATGCCGAAGGCGTTGCCTACGGCGGCGACCTGCGACCCCAATCTCCCCAAGCCGAGAACCCCCAGCACCTTGCCGTTGACACCTGTCCCAACGGTCGATTGCCAACGCCCGTTCCTCAGCGCCGCCTGCTCTTCGGGGATGCACCTGAGCATGGCCAGGATGATGCCCCAGGTCAGTTCTGCGGTGGGGTAGCCCAGTCCGCTGGTGCCACATACCAGGATGCCCAGGTCGCTGGCCGCATCCACGTCTATGGATGCGTTGCGCATGCCGGTGGTGACCAGTAGCTTAAGGTCGGGCAACTGTTCCAGCAGGCCCCGTGGGAAGGCGGTACGTTCCCGCATCGCCGATACCACTTGGTAGCCTTGGAGCCGGGACGCAAGCTCTTCCACGTCGGCGATGTGCTCGCGGAATGGCTCCATCTCGGTACCAACTCGCAGTGCGCTCCAGTCCGCCGCTTCCAAGGCGAAACCGGCGTAGTCATCAAGAATTGCGACTTTGACCAAAGGTTCCTCTCCTTACTTGGGAGTTCATCTGCTGGGTTGGGCGACTCTGGGTTGCCCTTTTGCCAGTGGAGTTCGGCTACTCGAAGACCAGCGTGGTGCCGACTGTGTTCTGCACGAAGGCGTCGGGCATGGCTTGGGCGATGCGCTGGGTGGCGGCGAACCCGGAGCAATGCTCTGGCACTATGACCTCGGGGTTGATCTCCACCAAGGCATCGACCACAGGTTGAATCACCGGCTCGAAGGCCCTGCCGTTCAGGTGTATTCCACCCAGCACGGCGTGCACGTTGTCCATTCCTGTCTGGCCTTGAATGTGGCGGATGATGTTTATGATTCCGGCATGCCCGCAGCCGGTGATGATCACCAGGCCCTTGTCCCTGAGATTGATTGCCAGAGACTGGTCATCGTAGACCCACGGGTCGGGCTCCCACCGCCCGTCGATCTCGGCGTGCTGTCCGGGCAGGCCGGGTTCGAAGTCGGTGGTGCGTTCCACCTGGCCCGAAACGAGCACCCTTCGGTCGATGATGAAGCTGGGCCCGCGCTCCACGACGAGTTCGATATTCTCCTGCTCCAGGTCGTTGACGCTGGGGGGGATCATGTTGGTCTCGCGCCCGTCGGGGGCGATGATCTTGCGCTTCAGAAAGGCATCGGGATGCAGGATTATGGGCATACGGGAACGCCCCAGCCTGTTGATCATGCCCAGCATGCCCATGGCATGGTCGGTATGCCCGTGGCTCAACACCAGGGCCTGGACCTCGCCGGGCCGCACTTCCAGGGCGTCCATATTGTGAAGGGCCCCATCGGGAGTGACACCGGTATCGAAGAGGAAAGTGGTCTGGCTATCGCCCACCGTTACGGTGATGAGCATCGACACGCCATGCTCTGCCCGCAACGCGGGACGCAGGAAGGCATCGGGATGCCGCACCGGGCGGCGGGCAATGGCGTTGCCCGGCGTGATGGTGTCGGTGAAATTGTCCATCAGGCTCAGGACTTCCACCTTGTCTACAGGGGGCAGCACTAACTCCTGCATCCTGTTTCCTCCATGGGCGAGTTGGGCATAGGCGAGTTGGCCTGCTGAGGCCTTGATCGCGCAATTCTTACCCTGCTTGAATTCTCCCTGCTTGGGAGTCTATACCATCGCCCGTTATGGGGCTACCTGGGTGTACCTGGGTGTACCTGGGGGAGTTTGACGCTGGTATGGCCCCCAAGTAGAATCAGGCCAATTCGCCGACCAGCGTTGGGCGACCAGCGATGTGCTCGGTTGACCTTGGGAGGTCGCAATGGCTAATGCACTGATCAACGGCTGCAACATCTGGTATGAGATGGCAGGGTCCGGTCAGGCGATCGTGTTCACGCCGGGAGGCCGGTCTCCCGGCAGCATGATGCGGACCATCGCCGACCAGATGTCCTCCGAGTACCTGACCGTGATACACGACCGGCGTAACTGTGGAGCCTCGGACGTCATCATCGCAGGAGAGGGTTCGGACCAGGAGATATGGGCCGACGATATGGCCGAGATGATCCGCCAGTTGAACATAGGCCCAGCCTATCTCAGTGGCTGGTCGTCGGGCTGCCGCCTGTCCATCCTGACCGCCATCCGGTACCCGGAACTGGTCAAGGGACTGCTTCTGGGATGGGTCACGGGCGGGGCCACTGCTGCAGAGCGTCTGGCCTACCAGTATTACGGGCAGTTCATCGAAGCCGCCGAGTCCGGTGGGATGGAGGGCGTTGCCGCCACCGAGTTCTTCTCGGAGCGGATCGCCCAGAATCCCGGCAACCGCGCGAAGCTGCTGAACATGGATCCCGCCGATTTCGTCTCCGTGATGGGTCGCTGGAGCACATTCTTCACCGAGGGGGCCCACCTGCCGGTCATCGGGGCGACTGAAGAGGAGTTGGCCGCCATCAACGTCCCCACGGTGATAGTTGCTGGCAACGACGAGGTCCACACCCTCACAGCAGCCCAGAACCTGCACCGGTTGCTCCCCCAATCCGAGTTCCACGACCCGCCCATCTCCGTGGAGGAGTGGGCCCGTCTCTGGGAAGGCCCGCCCGAAGAACTGGCCCGCGTACGCGCCGAGCGGGCCGCTCCCATCTTCCGCGAATTCTTGCAGCGCGTGGAGTCTGCCGAGCCCGTCCCAGGCAACTAGGCGCACTAGCAACCCAATCCCTGCGAACGAGGACGTCCGGCGATGCCACGTTACTGGTTGTTCAAGTCGGAGCCCGGGTCTTACTCCTTCGACGATCTGGTCAGCGACGGCGTGGCCGAGTGGGACGGCGTACGCAACTACCAAGCCCGCAACCTTCTGCGGGACGAAATCAAGGAGGGGGACGGCATCCTCTTCTACCACAGCACCGCCAAGCCGATGGCGGTCATAGGCACAGCAGTCGTCGTGCGCGAAGGCTACCCCGACGCTACAGCCGAAGACCCAACGTCATTGCATCCCGACCCCAAGCACACCTCCCAGAATCCCATCTGGTACATGGTGGACATACGGGCTACAGAGCGATTCTCCCAGCCAGTGACCCTTGAGAGCATAAAGACTACTCCCAGCCTGTCCGGGATGATGGTTGCGCGCCGCGGGGCCCGCCTCTCCGTACAGCCCGTCTCCGAAGAGGAGTGGCGTATCGTGCGAGAGATGGGCGGGCCGGAGCCACTGGGCTAGCCTGCTCCCCCCAGGTAGTCATTGCGCCAGCCGTCATAGTCAGCTTGGCGGGTGAACTGGGCTATCATGTCCGGCGACGCAATCCTGTCGCCCAAGTCGGCAGGAGACCCGCCGTCCTTCAGGTGCTTGAGCGTTTCGTACACGGCTCGTACGGCTGCCTGGAAGGGCATGTGGCCCTGCAGAGCTATGCGTACGCCCTGCGCTGCCAGATCAGCGGTGCTTCCCAACGAGGGTGGACTCCCGCCCAGCAGCAGGGGCAGAGAGGTTGCCTCGCGAATGGCCGCCAGTTCCTCCGGCGAACGCAGGCCGGAGAGAAAGATGCCATCGACGCCCGCCTCGGAGTAGGCCTTGACTCGCCGTGCCGTCTCCTCAACGCCAACAATGCGTAAACCGCTGGTGCGTCCGAAGATCGCCATTGAGGAGTCCTGCCGCGCATCCAGGGCGCCTTTGAGCTTGCCCAACATCTCGTCCTGCGAGATGAGGCTCTCACCAGGCTGCCCATAGGGCGGAGGAAGCTGGGTATCCTCGATGGTCATACCGGAGATGCCTGCATGCTCCAGTTCCTGCACCGTGCGCATGACGCTGAGGGCGTTGCCATACCCGTGGTCGGCATCAACCATCAAGGGGATGTCAGCAGCCCGCAGGATGCGACGCACCTGGTCGGAGAACTCGCTGAGGGTCAGCACCACCAGGTCGGGTGCCCCCAGCACGGTGGCTGAGGCGATGGATCCCGCGAACATGCCAATGCGGAACCCCAAGTCCTGGGCAATGCGCCCCGATATGGGATCGAACACCGAGGCCGGGTGCACGCACTCGCCGCCTTCCAGGACCTCCCGGTAGCGCTGCCGTTGTTCGCTGACCCCCATGGTTTCCTCCTTACAAGAGCCGGGCCATTCTAGCACGCAGAGCAGCCAGTGCAGGACGGCGGTAGCCCTGTCCCGCAGCCCAAAGGTTGCCACACTCGCCATGCAGGTCTTATGATTAGCCGTCCGTAGTAAAGGGGGCCTTACGGCCGTATGTTCGTCGACATGCATTGTCACTCCGTTTCCTCGGATGATTCCAGGGCGACGGTTGAGGGATATCTCAAGTGGATTCAAGTCCTACGCAAGCGCGGTCATACCGTAGACGCCATCGTTCTCACTGAACATCGCAAGTTCGACAACGACCTTGATTACTCCACACTGGGGAACCAGTACGGGGTGCTGGTGATGAAGGGGTCGGAACTGGACACAGCGTGCGGGCACTTCCTTGTCTACGGCGTCACCCGCCAACTCCAGGAAGCCATCGATTTCGCCAACGTTCGCATGGAGCCCCTCGAACTGATGGACGCAGCCTCCGCCAACGGGGCCATAGCGATCCCAGCCCATCCGGGGCGTGCTGGCATCGGACTCTGCGAGTTCATAGAACAGGGCCGCAGCTTCAATGGCCTGCGCATCGTGGAGACACACAACGGAGGCAGCCGGCGTGGCGAAAACGAACGTGCACAAGAGCTTGCCCGCTACAGCGGCCTGATGGGCATCGGCGGCAGTGACGCCCACCTGGTGAGCAACATCGCCACCTGCCTGACCCGGTTCCCCAATGAAGTCTCCAGTGAACAGGGGTTGGTGGAAGCGATACTGCAAGGGGATTTCGCGGCCGTGAGGCTGGGAGATGCCTCATCCGGGAGCCAGAATTGACCACTCCAGACCTGGACTTCGACCGCTCCCTGCTGGGCAAGGAGCACCATGCGGGCCCCTTCCATGTTACCCGCGAGTTGATCAGCCGGTTCTGCACAACCCTAGGCGAGACCAATCCACTGTACCTCGACGAGGACGCCGCCCGCGGATCCGGCTATGACACCGTACTCGCCCCCAACTCCCTCTGCACCCTGTTCGTTCACGACGTGGTACTCCCCGACATAAAGCTGAACTTCGGCAGGGGGCGGGTCCACGCAGGCCAG
>JAAXIE010000027.1 GCA_012270525.1 Dehalococcoidia bacterium
ACCGCGCCGTGGCTGGAAAGAACGGCGAGGCAAACCACCGCGAAGAACCAGGCCTTGTTGGTCTCCTTCCCGCTCGCTTCCGTAGCTTGGGCTAGGATGGCGCTGTCCTCATTCCAATATGGCGCATAACAGGTTGGAGGCGATAAGAGGTCGCCTTCAAGTGACTCCCTCGGGCCAACGGTATTCCGTCATGGGCGGGGAAGTTCGCCCCCGCAATGGGGGCAGACCGTGGGTTGTTCCTCGCCTCTACGGCGCAACTCTTCCACGAAACCCGACCCCAGAATACCTGCGGGCAGGGCGAACAGCCCTATGCCCAGAATGGCGATAATGCCTGCCAGCACACGTCCCAAAGCGGTGACGGGTACGGCGTCGCCATAGCCCACAGTGGTGAGGGTGATGACGCTCCACCACATGGCTTGTGGGATGCTGGCGAATTTGTCCGGTTGGGCGCGGTGCTCAGCGAAGAACATCAGTGAGGCAGTGATCAAGAGCAGGACGGCGAGCACCAGGATGACCGTTAGCAGTTGGTGTCCTCGGTCACGGAGGACCCTGGCCAGGGTGCGAATGCCGGAGGAGTAGCGACTGAGCCGGGCTACCTGGGCCAGAAGGCGCAGGGTCCGCAGCAGGCGCAGGTCCAAACCACCCACCCCACCGAATAGCCCGACGTAGAAGGGAGCCACGGCTGCGAGGTCGATCAGGGCGAGAGGCGAGCAAGCATAGCGGAGCCGCCCTAATACAGGGGAGGCATACCGTGGCTCCAAGGTGCAGCACCAGAGGCGCAGCAGGTACTCCGCGGTAAAGACGGCTATGGAGACCATCTCCAGCAGGCGGAAGCCCCGCGGGGCAATGCGTTGAACCTCCTCCACGGTGCCCAGGATGAGGGCAACCGCATTCAGGGAAATCAGGGTGATGAGGAAGATGTCGAAGGCGCGGCTCGCCCGATTATCGGGAGTAGAGGCCTGCAGGATATCGTGAATGGTTTCCTTCATCGCGAAGGTAGGTTAGCACAGGCGAGCCACACGCCACCTATGTCCACACCCGAGGCCGAAGGGCCTCGCGGCACCGGCCATATCTGGAAATTGTTTTTTCGTAGCTGAGTTGCGCCGCCCTAGCCGCATCGCCCGGCTGGCCCAGCTTGGGGCCGTAGCTGGAGAAGTGGCCGCGACGTGTCGCAGGGACTCGCAACACTGGGGATACAGGTCTCGGGGCTGGGGCAGGCATCGGGGTTGGCATGGTGTGTTCCGTCCCTCCAAAATCACGAGGCTGGGGCACCCCTACGGGGTTGGTCCCCAGCCTGTAATCAGACTAGCAGGAAGGGAGAGGAGAGGCAATGGGAGATTGTCATTGCCGATCGGGCGGCTTATGGTCCAAACTTTTCAAGCATTGGACCAAACGTGCTACCGCCGGCCAGCCGTGCCAACAAGCCAAAATGGGGCGATGTACACAACCCCTTCTCCCTTCAGGAGGCAGGGGAGGTGTTCCTCAACCCAGCTCAAGCCACATGCGGAATATGAGCGCGCTCCGAGCGAGTTTGATGTCGCCTACGGAGCGCCCACCCAGCCGTTGGCGGTGATGTCGATGGTCTGGTTGTTGGGTCCCTCGTACTTCACTTCGTAGTAGTAGTCGGCTCCATCGAGGGGAGCGTGGGAGGGCAACTCCTGAGAGCCGACCCCTTCCAGCTTGTCGATGGTGCCTTGCAGGTCGTCCACCTGGAAGCCGAAATGGTCGAAGCCCAAGCGTCCGGCTGGGCCAACCATCCGGGCATCGGAGGGAAGGATGGCGAGGTTGATATACCCATCGGTGAGGTATACCCCGCCACCAGCGGGACCAGCCACCTCCAAGCCAAAGACGTCCTGGTAGAACTTGGCTGTCGTTTGCGGGTCATCGGTGAAGAGGGCCACATGCCGGAGTTTGTTCATGATGCCTCCTTCGTCTGACGGAATGGAAGTCTGTCCCTATGGTAGGGAGTGGACGGGGAAGCGTCAACGCGACTGAGGTGCGGGGACCAAGCCAAGATGCCATGGTCCTGACTGCAAGCTACCCTCCAGCCGTGTCTGTCCCCAACTCCTGCGAAGGTTGTGCAGGGCCGCAGTGGGGAAGACCGAGCATCCCTGCGTCGTTGTGGTCCACATCCATAACCCAACCGGGCACGCACCCTCTCAAATGGTTGCCCGCCAAGTGCAACCGGTCCAACTTTGCAAGGCCGGCCAATTGAGGCGGTATCTCGCCAGTCAGTTGGTTGTAGGACAGATCAAGCGAATACAGGGCGTGGAGTGAGCCCAGCTCCGGAGGTATCCGCCCAGTCAATAGACTGAGGGACAGGTCAAGGGTTTCCAGTTTCGATAGATTGCCCAATTCCGGGGGTATCTCACCGGTCAGCCGGTTATCCCAAAGTTCGAGCCTGGACAGTTGCGCAAGCTGTCCCAACTCCGGCGGGATCCGCCCACTCAGTTGGTTGCCAGCCACATGGAGGATCTGCAAACCGCCGAGGTTGCCCAACTCCCAAGGTATGGGACCGCTCAGCTCATTCTGGCCCAGCCAGAGGGTTTCGAGGTTGCCGAGGTTCCCAAGTTCGGGTGGTATATGTCCGGTAACCCGGTTGTTGCTCAGGACGAGAGACTTGAGACTGACCAGGCCGCTCAATGCAGGGGGCACCTGACCCGTCAGGTGGTTGTTGCTGAGGTAGAGGTACCTCAAGTTGGGCAGTTTGCCCAAGGCCGACGGGATTTCCCCGTGCAGTCCGTTTCCAGCCAGTCCGAGGAAATCCAGCTCAAGGAGGCCCCCCAACTGGTGCGGTATCCGTCCTGTCAAGTCATTGCGGCTTAGCTCGAGGGTCTGCAGGCTGCTCAGGCTGCCCAGTTGGGGCGGTATCTCGCCCGTCAAGTTATTGTCCGGGAGCCTCAGAACTTGCAGCTTGGCCAGACCGACTAACTCCGGCGGTATCTCACCCGCCAGTCCGTTATGCGATAACGCCAACTCCGTTACCCGGCCTGTTCTATCCACTGTGACTCCGTACCATTCCCCAAGGGGAGCATCACTTAGCCAATTCTCACTTTGGGACCAGTGCTCCCCGGTCGTCCCCCTGTAGAGGGCTATCAATGCTTCCCTCTCCTCCGGAACTTCCATCTTCGGAGAATCCTGGGTGGCACACAGGGGCAGACCAATCATGGCTGCTTCTTCCGCTGACACATCTCGGACCCAACGGGGCACACACCCGCTGAATCTATTGCCCTGAAGGCGCAGCCGGCGCAGTTTGGCCAGCACGCTCAACTCCGGAGGTATGTTGCCCGTCAGTTGGTTATGGGAAACGAAGAGGGTGTGGAGATTTCGCAAGTATTTGAATTGCGGGGGTATCGGCCCGTTGAGCCTGTTCCGATCCAGCCCCAGTTGCTCCAGGTTGTGGAGCTGTCCTAACTCAGGGGGTATCGGCCCGCTCAGGGCATTGTCCGCGAGCTCTAGCAAATCCAGTCGCGAAAGGTCTGCCAGCTCGGCAGGTATCGGCCCACTGAGCTGGTTGCTGGTCAGTACGATGGCCTGCAAGCCGGGTATGTTGCCCAGTTCAGGAGGTATCCGCCCTGTTAACTGG
>JAAXIE010000170.1 GCA_012270525.1 Dehalococcoidia bacterium
ACATCGTCAACGCCGTGGCCATGGAGAACATCGTATGGAACGCGGTACGCATCGGGGCCCCAGCGGCCGCCGGTGTGATCATCGAGAACTGGGGAATCCACACCTCCATGTTCTGCACCGCCTCTGCCTTCTACCTCATGTCGCTGGTGGTGTCGCTGCTCCGCCTGCGTGAGAGGCCTCCAGCCCAGGGACGGGTGATGCAGCAGGTGCGGGAAGGATTTCGCTACGTGCGCGAGCACACCATCTTCTCCCTGGTGATGCTTCTCACCTTCTGCAACAGCCTCCTGGGCATGTCCTACATCCACCTGATGCCCTCCTTCGCCGATGAGGCGTTCAACGTGGGTGCCGACCGCGTTGGCTACCTGCTGGGAGTGGCTGGGGCGGGGGCCTTGGTTGGCACCATATTCATCGCCAACCTGAAACCACGGCATCCCAAGGGGCTGGTCATCCTGGTGGCAGCCGTGAGCTACGGAACGTGTCTGGTGCTCTTCGCCCTGACCGCATGGCAAGGGGCCTACCTGCTGTCCATGCTGGTCCTGTTCTTTGTCGGGGTGTCCTACTCCACCTACCTGGTGGGGGGCATGAGCACGCTGCAACAGTTGGTGCCCGACCAACTGCGGGGCAGGGTCATGGGTCTGTATGGGGCCACCTGGAGCTTGGCCCCCCTCGGCATGGCCATGGGAGGCACGGTGGCACAACGCACCGATGCCGCCACCGCGGTCGCCATCGGCGGGGCAATCATCCTGGCCGTGGCTCTGGGGGTCCTGTTGTTCAGCCCGCAGATGCGCGCCCTGCGAGCATACGTCCCCGAGGTTCACACCCAACGGGCAGGGGAGCCCATCCCAAGCCCTGCGACCGGGCCCGTTCGCCGCACCCGGTAAGGACGGCAGCGGACCCAGTAGCGTCGTACCCTAGTTGCGGCTGTTGGAGAGGGCCCCGTAGGTGGCGACGCAGAAGGGGACGCAGAAGGTGAGGGGAATCTTCCAGTAGAGGTCTCCATCCCACGAGCCGCCGAAGATGATGGTTCCCTGGTTGATGGCCGTGAGCAGCGACCCTACCACCAGCGACGCTGCCAGGGAGCGTCGAAGCATGGGCCGGTAGAGGAAACTGCACCGCAGGCACCGGATGTGCTCCACGTTGTGACTCCCGAAGACAAAACGGCGGCCCCTCTTCAGGGGCCGCCGGCATGCTTCACAGATCGTTCCTGTGTTGGATGACTGCACTTCGTTCGCGCCGGGCGGGTGCTCTACCTGGCGTTGGCAACCGCCTCCTGCAAAGCACGGCGCGTCATCACCCGCGTCAGGTGGGCCCGGTACTCCTGCGAGCCGTGGATATCTTCGTTGTAGAGGGTGACAGCCCGGCTGGCCATGTTGGCTGCTCGCTCGATCTGGCGGTCTGTCGGCTCCCGCCCTTCCAAGGCCCGCTCCGATGCCCGCGCCCGTACCGCCTTTGCGCCAGCACCGGTAATCCCTATGCGCACCTTTTCGCAGTTGCCTTCCCGCCCCAGGGTCACCTGGGCCGCCACGCCCACAATGGCGTAGTGGGAAGCCTTGTTGGCGAACTTCTTGTACGACTCCCCCGTGCGGGCAGGTGCCACCGGGACGCGTACCTCGGTGAGGATTTCGTTGTCGCGAAGCCGGGTCACGAAGGTGTCGACGAAAAAGCGCTCGGCTGGAGTGCTCCTTTCGGCACGGCTGCTGCGGGAGTGTATCTCGGCTTCAAGGGCGAGAGCGGCCGCAGGCATGTCGCCAGCGGGGTCGGCGTGGGACAGCGACCCTCCGATGGTGCCCTTGTTCCGAACCTGGATATCGGCGACCTCGGCAGCGGTGGCCGCCAAGCCGGGACGCTTCTGCTGCACCAACTGGGACGACATGATGTCCCAATAGGTGGTCATGGCCCCGATGGCCAGGTGACCGTCTTCCTCGCGAATGTAGTTGAGGTCGGGAACGCGGCGCAGGTCGATGACGGAACCCGGGCGGGCCAATCGCAACTTCATCATGGGGGTCAGGCTGTGGCCCCCCGCCATGATCTTGGCATCCCCCCGGTTTCTACCCAGCAGGCGCAGGGCATCGGCCAGCGTGGCAGGTGCGTGATATTCGAAGGAGGCAGGGATCATTTCGTACCACTCCTCATGCTTTTTGCAGTGCGGGCCGAACGCCTATGGGGACATCTTGTTGGCGGCGTACTGGATGGCCTTTACGATGTTGTGATAGCCGGTGCAGCGACACAGGTTGCCCGCCAGACCGTGACGGATTTCCGCCTCGGTGGGTCGCGGGGTGCGCTGCAGTATCTGGTGGGCGATCATGATCATGCCCGGGGTGCAGAACCCGCACTGCAGACCATGCTCTTCCCAGAAGCCTTCCTGTATGGGGTGAAGCTGGTCTCCTTGGGCCATCCCCTCGATGGTGAGGAGGTCTGCGCCATCGGCTTGAACCGCGAACAGGGTGCACGATTTCACGGCTTTCCCGTCCACGTGTATGGTGCAGGCCCCGCACTGGCTGGTATCGCAACCCACGTGGGTGCCAGTAAGCCCCAATACGTCGCGCAGGTAGTGCACCAGCAGCAACCTGGGCTCCACGTCGTTGGTGTACTTCGTTCCGTTCACAGTCACCGTAACATTGGGCATCGGATACACTCCTCCCGAAGTTGGGGACGCTCTATGCGGGGGCAGTCCCGTCTGGCGGGTACGCCGTCGGGATTCTACTTGAGGGAGGGTTGGGAGTCAATCGCAGGGCAAGCTGCCAGCCCAGCTACGCCGGATTCACCAGCCTCACGATCTCGTCGCCCATGGCACTGGTGGAGTCGCTGCCTCCCAGGTCGGGGGTCCTCACTTCCCCCTGCTCCAGGCAGGTCTGCACCGCGCCGTCCAGTGAAGCAGACGCTTCCGCCTCTCCCAAATGCTCCAGCATGAGGGAGCAGGCAAGGATGGTAGCCAGCGGATTGGCCACTCCCTTGCCGGTGATATCGAAGGCGGCCCCGTGCACCGGCTCGAACATCGAGGGAAACTCGCGGCTGGGGTTGATGTTGGCACTGGCTGCCAGACCCATGCTACCGGTGATGATGGCGGCGATATCGGTCAGGATGTCGGCGAACAGGTTGGAAGCGACAACCACGTCGAAATCCTCGGGCCAGCGGATGAAGTCCATGCAGGCCCGGTCCACCAGCAACGACTCGGTCTCGATGTCGGGGTATTCCCGGGCGACCCCATGGAAGACTTCGTCCCAGAAGACCATGCTGAAGGCTTGGGCGTTGGACTTGGTGACGGAGGTCACCTTGCGCTTCTTATCCCTCTTCCGGGCGTAATCGAAGGCCGCCCTGATGATCCGCTCCGTGCCATGACGGGTGAACACGCCAGCCTGCACCGCCACTTCGTGAGCGGTGCCCGGATAGAGCCTGCCTCCCATGGGGGCGTACTCGCCCTCCGTGTTCTCGCGAAACACCACCATGTCGATATCTCCGGGAGCCTTGCCTGCCAAGGGAGACGAGACCCCTTGGTAGAGGTACGACGGGCGGTAGCACACGCCTTGGTCCATGCCTCGCCGGATGGGCAGAATCAGGCCATGTAGAGTCACGTGGTCGGGTATCTGGGGGTCACCCACCGCACCGAAAAGGATGGCGTCGTGGGGCTGCAGGCGTTGCAGGCCATCCTGTGGCATCATCGAACCCGTCTCGCGGTAGAAGTCGGAACCCCATGGCAGGTCGGTGAAACGAAAGTCGAGGTCGCTGCGAGCAGACGCCACGGCCTCCAGGACCTTCTTCCCCTCCGCGATGACCTCGGGGCCGATCCCATCGCCTGCGATGACGGCTACGGTGTACGATGGCAAGGTGGGGCCTCCTGACAGTATGAACTGGGGAGCTTCCAAGCACTCCGGTATCGGCACCGACATAGTAGCGAGGGCCAAGAGAGGGGTAAAGTCTGGAACTCGGCAAGTGCGCTCCATGGCGAGCGCGCACACACTCAGAAGGAGGCGCAATGAGCAGGTTGATGTTGCTGGCAGGACTACTGGCAGCCATGGCGGCGGCCTTTAAGCTGGGTCCGCGGGTGCTTCGCCGGTTGAACACCACCACCAGGGGCAATGTCGGTCGGTGGCCCCCAAACCGGGGTGGTCGATAGCAGTGCGAGAGTCAACTGCTGGCTGCGCACCACACCCGAAGAGGAGAGACGCCCCTGACAGCCCAAGAAAGGGCTTATTCCTTCGCGGGTTGCCCCAGGCTTCTACCGGCCTTGCATGGCGTTGGACAGGTTTCCCAAGTTCGGCGGTCGACTGCCGAACACGTCAGCGTATTCGGGACGTGGGAACTGCTCGTCGTTGGGCACCTTCATC
>JAAXIE010000113.1 GCA_012270525.1 Dehalococcoidia bacterium
CCCCTCCGGGTATCACCATGGACCAGGTTACTTCTGCGATCAACCAGGCCATCGGTCAGTTGCCTGAAGGAGTCACGGCCGAAGAGGTTGCAGCGGCGAGCCAGGCAGCGGCAGAACAGGTTGCCGCTGGGGCCATCGACCTGGACGATGTCGGGCGCGTTATCGAGGGCGCCTTCGCCACTGCCGCCAGAGAGGCGGAAGCTGCTGCGGCTGATGCAGCAGCAGCGGCGGCGGCCGCAGCCGAGAGGGAGAGGCAGGAACAACTGCAAGCCATCTACGCCGACTTCTTCGGGAACTCGACGATACGCCTGCTGGTAGGTTTCTCCGCTGGCGGCGGTTACGACACCTATGGTAGGGCCATCGCCCGTCACATCCACAAGCACATACCGGGCAACCCCGAGGTCGTTGTGGAAAACATGACAGGGGGAGGCAGCCTGGTCGCGGCCAACCACCTTTACAATCAAGCCGAGCCCGATGGCTTGACCATAGGCCTGTGGAATTCCAACCATGTGTTCATCCAGGCATTGTCCGACGACCCTGCGGCGGAGCAGATTCTCTTTGATGGCAACGGGTTTGGATGGCTGGGCGCACCCAGTGACGGCAATCCCGTATGCGCCATCATGGGCTTTGCCGGCCTCACGGATGCCGACGAAATCCTGGCACCGGGTGCGAGAACAGCAGGCGGCGAGGTCATACAGCATGGCTCCACTGCTGCCGTTGGCGGCTCCCTCAGTGATATCCCCCGTCTCACTAACGCATTCGCGGGCACCGACCATGAGATTGTCTCCGGGTACAGGGGCACGGCCCGCGTGCGGTTAGGGCTTCAAGCCGGTGAGGTCGATGCAGCCTGCTGGGGCTGGGAGTCGATGGGTGTCACCGCCCGTTCCATGTTGGAAGCTGAGGGTGACGACCAGTTTATCCCCTACGCCATGGTCTTCCCCAGCTCAGACCCAGAGATCGCCGACCTGCCCCTGCTTGGGGACTTCATTGAGGACGCGGATGATAAGGCCCTCTACGATCTGTGGACTGTTGGCTATCGGTTCCAGCGCCCATGGACCACACCTCCCAACACTGCACCCGAGCTGATAAGTGTGCTGCGGCAGGCTTTCGCTGACACGATGGCAGATCCGGAGTTCGTCGCGGATGCCGAGGCTGCAGGTCTCTATCTGAACCCGCAGACCGGAGAGGACATTGAAGGCTGGATAGCCGAAATACTGGAAGTTACTGCCGAACAAAAGGCAAATCTCCAGTTCCTGGTAAAGCCAGCAGAGGAGTAGCCTCTCCCAGCGGTGGGTAAACTCGAGCGATTCCGAAGGGGCCGTATTCCGATAGAGGATGCGGCCCCATAGGTGTAAGTAGGAACTGGTGGAAGCTGTCACCGACTACTTCAGTGCCTTGTTCACCGGGCTGACGGATATCCTGCCCGTCTCTGCGCATGGCATTGATGCCTTCCAGGCGATGCTCTTGGGCATCGCCATTGGCTTTGTCGTCGGCATCCTGCCCGGCTTGGGCGGCGCGGTCACCCTAGCCCTGATGCTGCCTTTCACCTTCGACATGGATGCCACCCAAGCCTTCGCTTTCCTCTTGGGGGCCAACGCGGTGGTGGCCACCACGGGCGACATCACTTCAGTGCTGTTCGGAGTGCCAGGCGAGGGTATCAGTGCCGCCGTCATAGTGGACGGCCATCCCATGGCCAAGAGAGGTGAAGCAGGCCGCGCCTTGGGCGCCGTGCTCATGAGTTCTCTCATTGGGGCCGTCTTTGGCGCTATCGTGCTCGCTGTGGCGATTCCCGTCGTGAGGCCAATCGTCCTGGCCATCGGCTCGCCTGAGTTCTTCATGCTGTCGCTGCTGGGCATCACTTTCGTCGCCACCCTCAGCGGGGGCAACATGATCAAGGGCCTCACCGTAGGGGCCTTTGGCCTGGCCATGGCCATGATTCGCCTCGAGCCGGTAACGGCTATGCCACGGTACACCCTCGAACCCATCCTCGGTTCCGAATCTCTGTTCCTCTGGGATGGGGTCAACTTCGTCGCCATTACGGTGGGACTGTTCGCCGTCCCGGAGATCATCGACCTAGCGGTGAAGGGCACCGGCATCGCCGAGCGGTCCGCAGGTGCAATAGGAGGCGTGGCCCAGGGCGTGAAGGACACCTTCCGTCACTGGTTCCTCGTCTTCCGCTGTAGTGCCCTGGGGGCCTATATCGGCATCGTGCCTGGCTTGGGCGGAGGTCCTGCCCAGTGGATGTCCTATGCCCACGCCGTGCAGAGCGCCGACAACAAGGAGGAGTTCGGGCAAGGCCGCGTCGAAGGCGTTCTGGGACCCGGGGCGGCCAATAACTCCAAAGAAGGCGGCTCTCTCATACCCACCGTCGCCTTCGGCATACCCGGTAGCCTCTCCATGGCGATCCTACTGGGGGCTTTTATCATTCAGGGCTTGGTGCCGGGACCCAATCTCCTCGACGCCAACACGCCTATACGCCCTGATATCGCAGCTCTCGGGGAATGGGTGCCATCTGGCTTGGAGTTGACCTTCTCGTTTGTATGGGTGCTGATAGTCTCCAACGTCATCACCGTGGCGGTGAGCTTCCTCTTCCTCAAGTGGCTGGCACGGATCACCGAAATACGCGGGGCCATCATCATACCCATCATCATGTTACTGGTGTACCTTGGAGGATTCACTGTTGCTAATCGCTCCCAGGACCTGATGCTGGTCATCGTCTTCGGTCTTCTTGGATGGGTAATGGTGAAGTTCGACTGGCCTCGTCCGCCAATGCTCCTGGGTCTGGTGCTCGCCCCCATCGCGGAAAGCAATCTCAGGGTGTCTACCCAGGCCTTCGGCACCTATGGCTGGTTGAGCGAACCTGGAGTGATCATTATCTTCATTCTCATGCTGGCTTCGGTTCTCTACCCTCTCTGGCAAGACCGCAAGCAGGAACAGCGGGCACGGCAGAGAGCAGAGGCGAGACAGGCCGCCAGTACCGCCCCAGAAACCGCTCCCCAAGCGGGTGCCGACGACGGGGGCAGCGGTGGAGCCTAGCACCGGTGGGGGGGCCAGCGTCCTGGCCAATCCGTTGTCTGCACTTAGGGAACGGTGGTCCGAGGGCCAGTGGCGTGGACGACTGATCCGTGTGGTGTTCGCTCTGCTCTTCTTGGCTCTGTTTTCCTGGATGACTTGGGAAGCTTTCTTTGGATATGGGGCGCAAAACCCGAGCGCCGCGTCCTTCCCTAAAGCAATATTGATACCGGCAATTGTCTTGGCGGCGCTTGCAGCCTTTCGTGAGGCAACTCGCAAACAAAGCACCGGCCCTTCCATCGAAATCGCCGCCGCCCCGGTAGAGTTCGAGTTGGAAGAAGAGGTCCACATAGAGCCTGCCGAGGAGAGGCGGCGCACACTGATCATAATCGGTTGGATTGTCGGTTTCTTCATCGGTATCTGGCTTATCGGGTGGATGCTCACAGTGCCCTTGGCAATATTCCTCTATACGAAGGTCGCGGGCCGGGAGAGTTGGCCCATGGCCATAGGTCTCGGAGTGGCGGGCTGGATCTTCTTCGATGGTCTCTTCGACGCTCGGCTGAATATTCCCCTGTCTGAGAATTTGGACGGCATCCTGATGTCGCTTCTGGAGGACTATCTGACGTCACTGCGAGGCATCGATGAGACCTACGCAGCCCTTGGCCTCCCTCAGACAAATACAGTGTCCATCAACAACTATATGGGGGAAGGGGCTGCCGTGATCACCGGCTGGGTCGAATGGCTATTCCGGCAGATTCCCTTCCTGGCGGTTCTGGGCATCAGCATAGTGGGCTTTCTTGCCTATAACCTGAACAACACGGCCAAGGAAGCCATGGACAAGGTGGCGACGCAGGCGTTGGCCAAAGTCAGGCGCACGGGCTAGCTGTGGTCTGCGGTTCGAACGTCCTCTCCCTCCTCCCGCCCTCCTTATGGGGTCGCATTGAACGAGGAGCGGTTTCTCCGGCACTATTGGCTGCTCTACTACGCCCTGTACCTCATTGGCGTCGGCCTGCTATTATGGCTGTACTGGGATCAAGTGCTGGCATTTCCCTTGGACACGCTCGCCAAGACCTTCGCAGTATCCGCTGGCGGGTCCACGGTTATGGTGCTGCTCATTGAAGGTGGAGGTCGCGCGGTGTTGCTGATTCCTGCAACAATCAGAAAGTACAGAAACGAAGGCCGCGAGCAAGGCCGTACCGAAGGCCGCGAGGAGGGGCTCGCCGAGGGACTTGAAACCGGGCTCGCCCGGGGACTCGAGCAGGCCAATTCACAGTGGGCCTCTTGGTTCCAGCGGTACACCGAGGCTCAGGCCAGGGGAGAGGAATTCACAGAGCCGCCTCCTTACACCGTGAACGGCAATATCCCCTAAGTCGAACGGTCCCACCGCGTTACTGATTCCTGCAACAATCAGAAGGTGCAGAAGCGAAGGCCGCGAACAGGCCAACTCACAGGGGCCTCTTGGTTCCAGCGCTACACCGAAGCCCAAGCCAACGGTGAGGAGTCGACTGAGCCACCACCGTATTCTTCGAACGCCAGCCGCCTTCCCTAACGGAAGGCGGGCATCACCTTCTCACTCAACAGCTTCAGATAGCTGGTCGACTGCTTCCTCGTCGGCATCCCACGGTGGGTGAGCATTAGGTTCCTGCCACCCACGTCCCGCAACATCGCGATGAGTTCCGAGACCCGTTTGGGCGACCCAATGAAGAGTTCGTTGGCATCCGGGTTTGGCACTTCGCCGTAAGCATCCTTGGGCAGCGGTGGTGGAGGCGTCGGCACGAAAACGTCGGATGGCTTCAACGAAACCCTCTTCTCAGCCACGTATTCGCTGGCCCTCTCGAAGGGCCCCAGCCATTCATCCAATGCTTGGTCGTCGCTCTCGGCCAGATAGCACTCGCGCCATATCCACACCTGGTCCATGGCCCGCTCCACCTGTTCCTCGTTGAACCCCGCCTCGAACATGGTGTCTCGGTATAGGGCCAGGGTGCGAGCAGCCGCCGCGGTGGACCGGTTGCTCATGAGTATGGGGCGTCCGATCCGGGCCATCTCCACCACCGAGTCTTCGCTGATGCATGCCCTGGCCAAGCGGGGATGAGGCTGCTGGTAGGGGCGCGGCCTGGTGGACGGAAAGGCCACCTGCCAGTAAGTCCCCTTGTGGTCCACGTTCTCAGTCGTCCACGCTTTCACCAGCAAGTCTTCCGCCTCGTCCAGCATCTCCTTGCCCGAATCCACGCTGGTGCCGAACCCTGTGTACTCGAAGGCGTTGAAGTTGGAGCCCCGGCCAGTGCCCACGATAAGCCGACCGCGCGTCAGGTGGTCCAGGAGGGCTGTCTGTATCGCCAAGCGCACTGGATGGTGCAGGGCCATCTCGATGATCCCGAACCCTATGTCCACCCGCTTGGTCCGGGCAGCGACGACCCCGGCGAAAACCATAGGGTCTCCATAGGCGACCTCGCCGATGAAATGGTGCTCGGCAAGCCAGATGGCATCCAAGCCCAGCTGCTCCACTAACTCCGCCTCGTAGACGCAGTCGTCGATCGCTTGACCGTCATCGCCCGTGTTGAGCGTCATCGGATAGAAGAAATGCCCGAACCTCACCTTATCTGTTACCTCTCAACACAAGCGGTGATGCTTGCCACCCGATGGGGATGGCCCCTTTTCCTCTACTAGTGGTCTCCGGCATGCTCCCCGGGGTACAGGATCTGCAACCGGTGACCGTCGGGGTCATTGAAGTAGATGCAGTTGGGGTCGCCGGGGCGCCCCGATACCTGCACCCCGGCACTCTCCAACGCCTCCTTGATACTCTCGTACGTGCCCTGATTGGCGACCATTGCCATGTGGTTCATGTCCCGCGGCCCTTGGAACTCCCCTTCATTGACCTCGAAGAGGGCCACCATCTGCGTAGCCTCCGAGCCGAGGTAGAGGAAGCTCTGCCACGAACTCTCGTGGTTCACCTTCATCCCAAGAAGGTCCGTATAGAACCGCTTGGAACGCTCCAGGTCCTTGACGTGTAGCACCACATGGTCAATGCCGGTCAGCGATACCCTGGATCCTATGGTAGTCATGCTTCACCTCCGTACTCTGGTGATTCACCATGCAACAGTCTCCAGTCAAGCTCTGCGCGCGTACACTAACCGGCCTTGAACACAGAGGCATCGAACCTCTCTGGCTACGCATTGCCCTCCTGGATGGCCTGCCATACCTTGGCCGGTGTCAGGGGCATGCTGATATCACGCACGCCCAGAGGGGCCAGCGCATCCAGAACGGCACTCACGATGACTACCGCCGTGCCCGTGGTGGTGATCTCGCCAGCGCCCTTCACCTGCATCGGATTGGTTGGCGATGGCGTTTCCGTGTCCAGCAGTACCGGTTCCGGCATGTCCTCAGCCAGGGGCAGACCGTAATCGAGAAAGGTGCTGTTGAGGGGCTGTCCGTCTGGAGTGTAGTCGATACCCTCGCTCATGGCCTGTCCTATACCTTGCGCCAAGCCTCCATGGTGCTGCCCAGTGATCAGCTTGGGGTTGATCATCACACCGCAATCATGCACCCCGAAATGCCGGAGCAGTTTCACGTCGCCGGTATCCCGGTCCACCTCGACAACCACAATCTGACCCCCGTACGGGAAAGCGGCGTCCACCAACGTGTACTCGGTGGTGAACTCCAGCCCAGGGGTCATGCCGGGTGGCAGAGTTTCTTCGCTGAAGGCCCTCTCAGCGGCTTCGGCGAAAGAAACACTCTGTCCAGCAGATCCTGCCTCGTATAGGCTGCCGTCGCGGAAATCCACCTGGTCCGGCGGGCACCCGAACAGGTCAGCACCGATCTGCGCCATCTTCTCGCGCGCCTGCTGCAAGGCCAGGTAGACTGCATTCCCGCTGACCACCACGGCACGACTGGCGGCCGTCCCAGCACCCACCTCCAGCATGTCGGTGTCGCCGTGCAGTACGCTTATCTGTTCGGGCTGTATGCCCAGCACGTCGGCAGCGAACTGGGCGAAGGTCGTCTCGCTGCCTTGCCCGTGGGGCGAGGCCTCGGTGTATATCTTCACATGTCCGTCCCGCTCGATCTCCACCCTGGAGTTGCTGTCTCGTAACGGGCCGTCGCCACCCGAGGACTTGATATAAGTTGCCACCCCGATCCCCACCAATCGTCCCTGTCTTCGGGCCTC
>JAAXIE010000280.1 GCA_012270525.1 Dehalococcoidia bacterium
CGTCATCTTCGAAGACACCACGGGCCAGGGCAACACCATCCGCATCTCCCCCGACCCCACCACCGCCTTCATCCTCCTCCCCGACTAACGCCCACCTATCAGTTCAGTACGTACTCTGGCCCCCAAGGACCGTCGCCTACTGCGTTTGTAGCTCTAGCCCTGATAGTGTAACCATACGATTGACGAATCTCGACCGCATCGTCATAGAGTACACCAACGTACTCGCCAGTATCCTCTTTGTAATACTCCTCAAAGTCAGTGATAATCTCCTGCCCCACCGCGCCGCTATCCCACCAGCCGGGCCCATCACTAGTCCCTTGCTTCCACTGAAAGGTGTAGGAAGTAACCGGGGACCTGTTGTCATCGGCTGGGTACCAATATATCGCTGCATGACCCCTGTCTAGAAGGTCCCTTTCGACATCCGAAATGTTAGGCCCACTCGGGACGGATGCCGTTGTGACGGATTGCTCAGCGGACCAGCTGGAGTTTCCGACGTTATTGGTAGCTCGAACCTGAACATTGTAGGTTGTGTTGTCAGGCAGGCCGGTGATCGTGTATGAGGTGCTGGCTGCGCCGAGTGACTTCTGCTTTGCCGTGCTGAAATGCTCCGACGCCTCGTACCATCTCACCATGTATCCAGTCAGCCCGCTCCCATTGTCTTGAGGAGCGGTCCACGACACTTCGAATTGCTCGAGGCCCCCAGTGAGGGTTACCGATTGCGGAAGGTTCGGATTGAGGAGCGCAGCAAAGGACTCGTTCGACCATTCGGAACAACCGACCGCGTTGCAAGCTTGCACCTTCACGTACCACTTGGTCGTGAATGCCAGCCCCCAGAAACTCATCCAGGTGCCTTGTAATGTCCGGCTTCCGCCCGGCCAGAGTCCGTCAGCCTCCCTCCACTCCACCGTGTAGTTGACGATTGGCCCACCGCCATTTGTTGCAGGCCTCTTCCAAGATACCTCGATGCTTCCCTTGTTGACCGGGGTCAGTGTTGGCGCAGCAGGAGCGTCGGGTTCCACCGCCAGCAGGGCGGTTGTCTCCTCTGACCATGGGGTTTCCAACACCGCAGTGGCTGCCCTGACCCGGACGCTGTATACCACCCCGTTGGTCAGCCCGGTAATAGTGTGCGAGAGGTCGGAGAGGTCGCTGATCGCGTGCTGATTGAGCGCATCGTAGCCCTGCGGCCCGGCCTGCCATTCGGCATGGCGGTCTATGACGTACTCGGACCATACCTTGGCGTCGCGCAGGCTGGCTTGGATGGGGCTACGTTTGACAATGCCATCGGCCAACCAGACGGTCGATTTGAATCCGTCGGTGGCCTGTCGCACTTCGGCGTACCGGCCACCGCCCCAAAGCCCCAGAACGTGGACGCCCTGGAATACGTACCATGCTGAACTGGGCTTCTCTAGCAACATGGTTGGATCTACCAACGCTGGGGAATCCATCTTCCACTGGACGGTGTACCCGGTGACCGGCGTTCCCTCGGTAGTCGACTCAGTCCAGGACGCAACCATCTGTCCTATGCCCATTTCGAGCGTCGGGGCGTCGGGGGTCGACGGCACGGCATCAGGTATGGCGGATACCTCACCGGACCATTCGCCGTCACCGCTGGCATTGCTGGCCCGGACCCGCACTGTGTAAGTTACCTCGTTGGTAAGTCCGGTTATCGTGTGGGAGGTGCCGGTAGTTTCCACCTGGCGGTCAGTATCGTAATCGTGCGAATCGGAGGTCCACAGGTCGTGGTTGTCCAGCGCATATTCTGCCCACAACTGGGCATGTTTCAACTCGGCATAAGTGGTGCTCTTGAGGGTAATCCCGCGGTCATGCAGCTTGACGATAGCCTTGAATCCATCGGGGTCGGGCTGGCCAAGAATCTCAACTGGTATTTCAGCATGACGCACCCTAATCACACCGTCCGTTACCACTAGGTACCAAGCCCTTCCGCTCGTGCCCGTACTGAGCTTCCATTCGGAACTGGGTTCCGTGGTCCAGGTGGTTGGATCAATCTGGGGCGAGTCCCCGGACCTCCACTGCAAGGTGTATCCGGTTATCGGCGTTCCCTCGTTGGCCGGCTCAGACCAGGACACGGTTACCTGCTCGTTGTCTACCCCAAGTGTTGGGGCGTCGGGGGCGGACGGAAGCGTGTCCGGCGTCGCCGACGCGTCGCCTGACCAGGGGCTGCTGCCTGCCGCGTTCACGGCCCCCACCCGGACGGTGTAGCTCTCGCCGTTGGTCAGCCCGGTTATGGTGTATGAGGTGCCAGCGGAGGTCGCCTCCCGACTGGCATCGTAGTCCTGCGTGCCGGACTTCCACTGCACCGTGTACGCGGTTATCGGCAGTCCATTATCGTCAGGGGCCGTCCAGGATACGTCGATTTCTCCGTTGCCTCTTGTGAGGCCGGGCGCATCCGGAGTCGACGGCACCTCGGCTACGTCGATCACGCTCAAGCTGATTTCTACGCTGTCCTCTTCCACTCCGTCGCTGGCCGTCACCGTGAACGCATAGGTTGACTTCTCCTCGTAGTCCAACTCCTTGCCCCGGGCCAAGCCCAACTGCCCGTCCGTAATCGCGTCGTTGCCGATGCGGAAGGTGTCTTGGTCCGCACCCGACAGGCTCCAGATGATGTGGTCGCCGTCGGCGTCGCTGGCACTGAAAGCGTATATCACCCCAGAGGTATTCTCCGGCACCGAAATCACACCCCCAGCGGGCTCGTTGGTGATCTCCGGTGCCCTGTTGGCGACCGGCACGGTGCTACCT
>JAAXIE010000148.1 GCA_012270525.1 Dehalococcoidia bacterium
ACGGCCCTGTCCCCATCATGCCCGAAGGAGCGTGTCCGATGATGCAAGATACGATGCAGAAAACTGTGGCGGTCCCGACTGCCCCGGAGTGCATCAGTTACCGTGATGGGGCCCTGAAAACTCGCGCCTACCTCTTGCGTGTCGACACTCAGAAACCCACGGAGTTCATAGACATCACCGCCCAGGTGAGGACCTGCGTAAACGAGGCCGGCCTCTCCAATGGCACGGTCACCGTCTACTCACGTCATACCACGGCGGCCATCAAAATCAATGAGAATGAGCCTCTTCTCCTGCAGGACATGGAAGATTTCCTGGAAAGAGTCTCACCCCGTTTTGCCGACTACCGGCACAACGACTTCACCATTCGCACGGTAAACATGACCGAGGACGAGTGCCCCAATGGTCACGCCCACTGCCAGTCGCTGCTCTTGGGCACCAGCGAGACCGTGCCCTTGATTGACGGTCAACTGCAGTTGGGGCGCTGGCAGAGCGTCTTCCTCATCGAACTGGACCACCCCCGGCCACGCGAGGTAGTGGTGCAGGTAATGGGTGAGTGACCGGCAGAACCCCCTGTGAGCGTGCCATCCTTACTAGGACAAAGGTCCACCTCCCTTGTCGCAAGCGGCCCTAGCCTCGAAGGACGTTGACCAGGCATACGACTGGTGTCGCGACCTTACCCGCCGCGAAGCCAAGAACTTCTACTACGCCTTCATCACCCTGCCCCCTGCCAAGCGCCGCGCCATCTACGCTACCTATGCCTTCTGCCGCCTGTGCGACGACGCCGTGGACGAAGATGTCCCGCTCCCCCGCAAGCTGGAGTTGCTCACCGGTCTGCGAACGCAGTTGGAAGCTGCCTTTGCCAGCGAGGACCCAAACCGTCAGTCGATGGAGCCCGTATTTCAAGCCTTGGCCCATTCCTCGGCCGCCTATGGCATCGAGCCAGGGCTGTTCCAAGACATCATCTCCGGCGTGGAAAGCGATCTCACTGCCACACGCTACCGCGATTTCGAGGAGTTGCGCACCTACTGCTATCATGTGGCATCGGTAGTTGGCCTGGTCTGCATCGAGATTTTCGGCTACACCGACCCGAGGGCCCGCCAGTATGCCATCGACCTGGGCTTGGCGATGCAGTTGACCAACATCATCCGCGACGTGGAAGAGGACTTGGCCCGCGATCGCGTCTACCTGCCCCAGGAAGACCTGCAGCGCTTCGGCTACAGCGAAGAGAGGCTCTTCGCTGGCGAGATGGACGACTCCTTTCGCGAACTGATGCGCTTCCAAGCGGAACGCGCCCGCAGCTATTTCCGGTCCGGTCTCCGGCTGTTGCCCCTCCTCCCTTCTCGCGCCCGACCGTGTCCTGCCGTCATGGCCCGGATGTACATGGCGATACTGGACCGCGCGGAAGCTGCCGATTTCAACGTGTTCAAACGCCGTCCGTCCCTCTCCAAACGGGAAAAGCTGTTCGTCATGGCGTGGGCATGGATGCAGTCCATCCTGCCAGCGCGCCTCCCCTCCACGGGAGCATGAGTTCCAGCAAGCAGACCCCTCCCTGGCCCCGTCCCCGGGAAGCAGCACCTGTGAGTCAGCGACCTGCCCATGTCTGAGTACCTGCTGGGCCTCGACGTCGGGACGAGTTCCATCTGTTGCGTGCTTACCGATACGTCACTGCGCCCCCTCTCTATCGCCCACACCCCCATGTCCTACCGCAACCCGTCGGACGCATCCTCCATCACATGGGAGTTCGATGGAAGGGCCCTCATGGCGCAAGCGGGCGCCTTGGTGGCCCGCACCATGCGCCAGCAGGGAGCATCTCCCAGTGAAGTATCAGGCCTGGGCATCACCAGCCAGAGACAGGCCGTGGTCCTGCTGGATGGCGATGGGATGGAGATTCTCTGCAGCCCCAATTTCGATATGCGGGGCGTTTTCCACGGGGCCGCTATCGACGATGAGAACGGCGAGGAGGTCTACGCTCTCACTGGGCATTTCCCCGGATTCGTTCTGGCGGCTTCCCGCGTGCGCTGGCTCCGTGACCTGCATCCAGCCCTGCATGACAGGCTGGCCTCGGTGCTTCCCTTGGCCTCGTGGCTGGGATGTGCGCTGACCGGTGCCCGTGTGTCAGAACCGTCAATAGATGCCGAGGCCGGACTGCTGGATGTCTCTCTCCGTTCCCGCTCGGCAACCCTGGAAGAAGCCCTGGGCCTGCATGGCTCCTGGCTCCCTACCGTCTGCCCTGCCGGCGCGTCATTGGGCGGGTTGTCTGCCTCAATGGCCGACATTTGGGGGCTGAAAGCCGGCACGCCCGTGGCCATAGGCGGCCCCGATACCCAGTGCGCACTGGTGGGCTTGGGCGCACTGGAAATAGGGCAGCAGGCCGCGGTGCTCGGCTGGAGCGGGGCCCTGCAGCGACTGACATCGAAGCCCTGTTTCGATGACAACAAGCGGACTTGGGTCGGCTTGCATGTGGTCGAAGGTGCATGGGTTGCGGAAGCCAACCTGGGAGACTTGGGGCACGCCTACGAGTGGATGAGGGGCCTCGTCGCGGGTACTGACATACCGATGAAGCAGGTGGATGCCATGGCCTCGGCGATAGAGACCGGCTCGCAAGGGGTGATGGTCCTGCTGGGCAGCGGTCCGACGACCGCCCCACGGGCCGGACTTACCACCGGCGGGCTGGCCATGCCCGTACCTCTGACCTTCCAGAAAGCAACGCCAGCCCACATCATGAGGGCCTCCTTGGAAAGCGTGGCTTATACCATCAGGGCGAACCTTGAAACCCTTGCCCAGGTGTCTGGCCCCTGCGACGAAACCCTCTTCGTCGCAGGAGGAATGGCCCACAGCTCTCTACTGGTGCAGACCGTAGCCGACGTGACGGGGCTACCCGTGCAATGCAGCAGCTATCCCGAAGCCACGGCCCGGGGCGCAGCCGCTGCGGCCGGGCTCGCTTCTCGTCTCTTTTCAGGTCTGCCCGAGGCCGTCGCCAGCACGTGCGACAGCCTCGTAACCTACACCCCCTGCACATCCGCCAACGCCGAATATGAGTTCCACTACCAACGCTGGCTTGATATGGCCCAGAGCTTCCAGGCCCTCGGTTGAACACTCAGCCGGAATACCGCGACATCTCCCGTCGCAGGGTATATGGTGGTAGCCTTGGAGGGGCACCCGGTACTCGGCGTGTCCATCGCGCCAGCCTGTGAGCATGATCGACCGGCGCAATACTCCGGAGACGAACATGGTAACCGTCCCCGCCTTCATCCTGCGACGCCTCTACGTCAGAGGCAGCCTCCGCAACATTTCGGAGGGGTTCGAGTTCAGCTTGTGCAACAGGCTGGGAGCGGGCCACGCCCGGAGTCTGCTGCCCATCACCGTGAATGGAGAACCCGCCGGTACCGACCAGTGCTACTTCTACACCGGAGAGGTGCGACACAGGTTCGACGAGGTCACCCACCACACCCCCTTCTCGCTGGCCCTCAACAGGACGACCAAAATCGTCGTCGAGGGCCAGACCCTCGCCCCTGGTCGTCAGACCATCGGCATGGGCTTTGAGGTACCGGGCTTGGGCACGCTGAAGTTCGACTTCAGCGACGTGGTCCAAGATGAATGACCGCCCACGGGCTGTGGCGGTCACCGGGGCTGCGGGGTACGTCGGTTCCAGGCTGATAGAGCAGTTGGCCGAGGTGGAGGAGCTGGATACGGTGCTCGCCATCGATGCCAAGCCCTTGCGCCGCCCCGTGCACAACATCAAGGCCGCCCGTGTCGACGTTGCCGAGCCGATGGACGCCCTCCTGCACGACTGGCGCATCGAGACAGTGGTGCATCTGGCCTTCAGCTATCCCACGCTTCTCGACCGACGCGATCCCATAACCAAGCAGCAGGCCAATCTGGAAGCCTTGGGCCGCGTTCTCCAGTCCTGCAGATATGCCCGCGTCTCCAATTTCGTCTACCTCAGCAGCCACACCGTCTATGGCCCCCATCGAGAGAACCCCGTGCCCATTACCGAAAGCACTCCGGTCAGACCCTTGGAGGACTTCCCGTACGCCATGGACAAGGCTCGAGGCGAAGAACTGATCGCCCGCTTCGCCACCGAGAACCCGCGCGTTGGAGTAACTGTCCTCCGCTCCTGTGTGGTCTTGGGGCCCACCTCTGGCAACCGGGTCGCCTCGTCCCTGTTCCGGCCCGTGTTGCTCGGGGTGTGGGGGGAAGACCCTCCCTGGCAGTTCGTCCACGAAGACGACCTGGCCAACGTGCTGGCCTTGACGGTAACCCACCCACGGCCCGGCACCTACAACGTGGCGGGGAATGGGGTAATCTCCTACTCGGAGTTGGTCCGGACCGCTGGTGCAAGGCTCTTCAAGCTCAATTC
>JAAXIE010000286.1 GCA_012270525.1 Dehalococcoidia bacterium
CGCACCCCGTGCAGTGCCTGGGTGCCCTGGGTGCGGAACTGTCCCGATAGGGAGGTGCAGACCCCGACGCGTATGCTCTTGGGACTGGTCAAGGGTTTCTAGTCCGACGATGCAATTGGCCTGCCAGTTTCGAACTGGCGTGACAAGATTGCTTCCATTTAGGTGCCATTTTCATAGCTAAGGTGAGGCATATTGTCGCATTTCAGAAAGGGTTGGAAGGTAAAGGGACGAGTATTCGTAGCTGCGGGGCGGCAGCGGCCGTATCTGCAAATCGGGTTTTTCATAGTTTTCGAATCTGCAACATGACAAGTTTGCCGCATTTTGGGGCATCCCAGCTTTGGATTGTGCCGGACGATTTTGCCGCCTCGGGGTAGGCCGCAGCAGGGGTTGGGTAGGTGCGGGGGCGGGGGTTGGGGTTCGGTCCTGGGTCGACATGGTGGGCCTGCTTTCCGAGGGTGGTTTGAAGCTGGCAAGGCTGGGGCGACCCTGCGGGGTCAGTCCCCAGCCTGTAATCAGGCTAGCAGCGAAGGTTTGCGGGCGTCAACGGCGGTGTGGCACATGGGGAGTGGCGACCGAAGGTTGGGTGGGGCCGACTGGGCGAGTGCGTGCGGCGTGGTGGGTCCCCGGCAGCAAGGTGCTCGGCGTAGTCTGCCAGTCTCCATCGTATAGCCAACACTCAGTCCTCGCTGCTGGCGCGGGGCTTGGCTGGAGAGGGCCTTCGAGGGGGGCGGGAAGTGGTTCTTCTAATTAGTACGGGGCCTGAAGAGTCCGAAGGAGCTTGTGTAGCCGTGGAGGAACGTGGTGCCTCCGACTGGGCCGATCTCGCCGTTGCAGAAGAACCCGCCGAGCGGTATGGGAGCCAGCACTTCCTGGAACAGGTTGGTGTCGTGATCGGGCTGGCCGTAAAGGTGTTCCCCACGTCCCAAGCAGGAGAACAGCAGGGCTCCCTGGGGTAATGCGCCGGTGTGCTCCGATGCGTAACGTCCCAGCACTGCGGCCAGGTCGTCCCGGGACGTGAGGGCGTCCCGCAGGTGGAACTGCACCCGCTGGCCTTCCCGGAGCATCTCGCCTATGGCGATGGCCCCTGACTGGGAATCGGTGCCGATCAGGTTGCGAATGAGGAAATCGCCCTGCTGGGGGTTGTCCTCGAACTCGTCCATCACGACGCCGAGGAACAGGGAGTAGCGCATCAGGCTTTGGTCGCGCTCGTCCAAGCTGGTGTACAGCTTCTGCAGCACTTCCATGGGAGGCTCGCCGTCCAATCCGGTGAGGATGTTGTTGCGACAGCCGGTGATGTTCATGGCGTCGCCGATGGGGCGGCAGCCCTGGGCAACCACGGTCTCGACGGTGATGTCGCCTTGGAATGCCAAGCCCACGGCACCGGAGAAATATACCTGGTTGGCCAGATAGAGGGCGTTGCTTCCCTGTCCGCCGCTGGCCAGCCCGCCGACTTTGACGCTGGCGGGATAGGCGTAGTCCATGCCGAGGATGAAGTTGGACGCGGGGAAGGTGTAGGGGTCGGCCAGCAACAGGAAGGGAGGGGTCTCACCGGCTTCCACGCCAACCAGCTTGGTCCAGGCGTCGGGGCCGGCATCCAAGCTGGGCACCTCGCTGGCTTCGAGGTGAAAGCCGTTCACTGTGACACCGGGCATGTGGGCCACGGTCAGGGAGAAACCGGCGCGGTTCTCCACCTCCCGCCCACCGCCGATTACGCCCCCGCCGGAGCAGCCAAAGAGACGGACCTCACCCATGTTGCGCTTGATAAGTTCGGGCAGGAACTCGTACTCGGAGGAGTGCTGGCCCGAGACGAAGGCCACGGCCAAGTCGGGTGTGTCGCCGTCGAGAGCCTGTAACGCATGTTCGCAGCATTCGTGGACGGCGTCTTCCAAGGACGGCTTTTCGGAAACGCGGGAAGCCCAGCGCATGACGGACCTCGGAAAGAAAGGATGAGAATGGCAGGGGCAGTATACCAGACGGGATTGTGGGCGACAGGGTAACAGTGGCCTGGCGGCGGGCTGTGCAGGACCGATGCCTAGTGCTTGTGGTGTTTCAGCAGGCCCATAAGGTTGGCAGTGGTGACCTGTGCAACCTCTTTCAGATCCATGCCCTTGAGTTCGGCCAGCGTGGTGGCTACCTGGCGGACATGTCGCGGTTCCGTCCAACTGTGGCGATGCTTCTTGAAGGGCTGGGGGTAGGCGTCGGTCTCCAGCACTATGTGGTCCATGGGCAGGGTCCTGGCCAGTTCCTGAAGCTCGGGGAGGCGTGTCAGGGGCCGGGCCAGTGAGATGTAGATACCAAGCTCCAGCACCTCCTGGGCGGTGGTCTCGTCGGCTTGGAAATAGTGCATCACCGCACCGACATCGCCCACATGCTCCTCCCGCAGCACCTGCAGCACTTCGGGGTGGGACTCCCGCGAGTGGAAGATGATGGGCAGGCGCAATTCCTTCGCCAGCCGTATCTGCTCCCTGAAGACCTGGTACTGGGTCGGCACATCGGGGGATTCGGGCAGAAAGTCGAGGCCGATTTCGCTGATGCAGACGACCTTCTCACTGCCGAGGGCGAGGGACTTGAGGGCATCATAGGTGTCCTCGTCGACGGGACTCTTGACGTCCATGGGATGGATGCCAACTCCGGCATACAACGCCGGGTTTTCCTCGGCCATGGCGATGCAATCCCTGGAGGAAGCGACGCTGGTGCCTGCGCAGAGGATGAAGTCCACCTGGGCTTCAGCGGCCCGGTCCAGGATCTGGGGGAGTTCGCTGGGTGGGTACTGGTCGAGGTGGGTGTGTGAATCACATAAAAACATGGGGGCAGCTATCCTTGAAAGTAGTTGTACCCCCTACCTTATACTAGGTGCCAATCCAGGGACAAGCAGCAGGAGCGGAGGATGGGGTTGATCCGGCGGGTGGCTCTCCTCGTAGTGCCAATTCTCTTACTCACCGTAGCAGCTTGCGGCGGCGACGAGCCCACCCCAAGCCCCACGCCGACGCCCGTGCCGACGGTTGCGGATACTCCAGCACCTACGCCGCCTCCTACGCCCACACCGGAACCCCAGCCGACCCCGACGCCTACGGCCGTGCCCACGCCAGTACCGACTCCGAGGATCTACAGCCCCATCTTCCCGCCGCCGGACGGAGTGCAAGGGGGCGTGCTGGAGACGATCGCCCCAGCCAAGTTCGCCCACCGCGATGTTCACCAGACGCTGCAGGATGTTCTGGCGACCTACGGGCCCGGCTTGGTGTACAGCCGTATGCTGCGGGTGCGCACCGATGCCGACGTAGTGCAGCCCTCGCTGGAGCTGGAATGCGACCTGTGCGAGACTTGGCAGTTCGAGGCCCCCAATTCATTCCGGTTCACCCTGCGTCCGGGTATCAAGGTGCATGGGACCCCGCCGGTAAGGGGTCGAGAGTTGACCGCCAACGATGTGGCGTGCAGCTACGAGAGAATGAGCGGGAGGAAGCTTACGCCCCGGACTTTCTCCTGCGGGTACGACATCCCAACTCCGGAGGAGACGCCCAACGCACCCCTGCTGAGCAATGTGAGGGCAGTTGAGGTCGAGGGCCCGCTTACCGTGCGGATAGACCTGAATCCCGAATTCCCAGATGCGGATTTCCTGCTTGCTCTTGCCGACGGTCATGCCAAGATCGTGGCACCGGAAGCGGTGAACGTCAGCGGCGACCTGAAGGAAGGCCCGGATGTCGGCACCGGTCCGTGGCTCTCAACCGGGGTGGACGTCAACCTCAGGGGCGTCCTTGCCAGGAATCCGGAGTATTTCGAAGAGGGCCTGCCCTTTTTGGACGAGATGGTGGCAACGGTTATCTCTGATTCGCAGGCAGCCTTGGCGGCATTCCTGGTGGGTCAGGCCCATGTGCACCGGGTCGATGCGAGCGAGTGGAACCAGTTGCGGGCGGAGCAGCGCAGCCCGGAAAGCACGGTGGTACCCCAAGGTGGGACCGGCCTGGTGCTCTCGATGAACACCAGTGAGCCGCCCTTCAATAACCAGGGAGTGCGGCGGGCCCTGCTGCAGGCCCTCGACCCCTGGGACTACGTCGGGAGCCTGTGGGGTGGAATCGGAGACGTATCGGTGGGCATACCCACGGTGCGGGCTGACTGGATGCTGGGTAGACGCGATATGCGTGAGACCTATTTCGCCGACCCCGCGGCGGCCCGGAATGCCTTACAGGCGTACAGTCCCGGCGGGGAGTTGCAATTCGACCTGCTGGTGGGAGATTTTGGCGACATCCATCGTGCCCAGGGAAGGCGGTTGGAGCAGGACCTGCAGGCTGCGGGGTTCAACCCGCAAGTGCAGTTCCTCACGCCGCCCGTGTACGCGAGGAGAGTCTTCGCCAACAAGCAGTACCAGGCAGCCTTGGGGGTCATGCCACCGACCACGAGTCCCAACAGCTTCCTGCTGTCGGTGTTGCACAGCCAGGGTCAGTGGAACCTTGCGGCCCACGAGGATGCCGAACTCGACCAGATGATTCAGAAACAGGCGGTCCAGTTGGACCTGGACGCGCGTGGCGACCAACTGCGCGATATCCAGCGCCATGTGCTGGAGCAAGCCTACCTGTTCAGCCCGGTCACCGGGGCGACCCGCTGGGTCATGGCTCCATCGGTGCAGGACTTCTTCCCGACCACGGCGGCTTCGGAGTATTTCTTCTGGGCGAAGACCTGGTTGCAACCGGGTAGCTAGGGCCTGTCAGGCATCCTTCGGCTGGCGTACGACCTGCCGGACACGTCTCTCCAAGTGTGACCGGGCTACCATGACGTGGCGACCGCACTTGGTGCAACGTATCCCGATGTCCGCACCAAGACGCTCAACGGACCAGCGGTCGCTACCGCAGGGATGTAGCCGCTTCAGGACCAGTTCGTCGCCGAGGTGCAGTTCTAGGACCAACCCTTGCCCTCGCGCTCAAGGATGGCGTTGATGGCATCCCGCAACTCGGTGGCTGCACGCCGGGCTGCGTCAGCGAAATCCGGTTCTCGTGAGGCGTAGATCACGCCGCGGGACGAGTTGATGATGGCTCCCCGTCCATGCTCGTCCACGCCGCCTTTCACGGCGGCTTCCAGGTCGCCACCCTGGGCCCCGACTCCCGGTATGAGGATGGGGATGTTGGGGTGGAGGCCGCGTATCTCCTGCAACTCCAAGGGCTGCGTGGCCCCCACGACCAGCCCGATGTTGCGGTGCAGGTCCCAAGAGGCCGCCCTCTCGGCAACGACCTGATAGAGGGGTCGAACGTCGGCCTCGTCCTGCACGATCAGTCCCTGGAAGTCGGCGGAGCCTGGATTCGAGGTGCGGCAAATGAGGAACACGCCCTTGTCGGGGCGGTAGATGAAAGGTTTCACCGAGTCGGCCCCCAGGTAGGGGCTGGCAGTGATGGCATCGAACCCCCAAGAGTCGAACATGGCGGTGGCATATGCTTGGGCTGTGGAGCCGATGTCGCCCCGCTTGGCGTCGCCCAGCAGGACCACATGAGGCGCAACCTGGCGAGCATGCTCCAGGGTCGCTTGGAGAGCTCGCAGCCCCTCCAGCCCCAAGGCCTCGTAGAAGGCGAGGTTGGGCTTGTAGGCGCATACAAGGTCGGCCGTAGCGTCGACGATGGCCTGCCCGAAGGCCGCGACATCGGCTACGGGCATGAGGCGTGGGTCGGGGTCCAGCCCGACGCATAGGAGGCTGTGGGAGCGTTCCCAGGCGGTTTCCAGCTTGTTGGCGAAGGTTGGTGAGGTCATGTTGCTTCGATTATACCCGTGCCGGTAAGTCCGTTGTTGCTAGAGTTGACGGCACCCACTAGAATAGGAAAGTTGCTGGCCCACGAGGGCTGGCAACCTGGTTTTGGCGGGCCATTCTCATTTTGAAGACACGGGATGCTCCTGTTGGCCACGACGGTCGAAATTGCCCCTTGGGTTGAACGCCTCGCCGGATACGGAGACCCGTTAGAGGGTCTGCAGGAAGGGCTGAAGGGTGTTGCTTGGGAGCTGTTGCAAGGTCTTGCCGTGGAATCCGAGCGGTTCCATGACCTGTGCCAGTCGACATCCGATGACCTGCCAGCCCTGTGCCGGGTGGCTTCGCTGATGCGAGACCGGGGTCGTGGTCGGGTGGTAACGTTCTCGCCCAAGGTCTTCATACCGCTGACGCGGCTGTGTCGCGATTTCTGTGGCTATTGCACTTTCCGTCAAGGCCCTGACGAAGCTGATGAGCTGTACATGAGTCCCGATGAGGTGCTGTCGGTAGCCAGGGCTGGGCAGTCTCTGGGGTGCACGGAGGCCCTTTTCACCTTGGGGGAGCGCCCGGAGAAGCGGTATACTCAAGCGGGAGCTTGGCTGCGGGAGCGCGGTTTCGCCAGTACGCTCGACTACCTGGCGCACTGCTGCCAACTGGTGTTGCAGGAGACAACGCTGCTGCCCCATCCCAACCCGGGCACCATGAGCCGTCATGAGATGGCCCGTCTGAAGGCGGTCAGCGCGTCGATGGGCATCATGCTGGAGAGCACCAGCGAACGGCTGCACGCTCCCGGTGGGCCTCATGAGTTCGCTCCGAGCAAGCGGCCGCGGGCCCGTCTCAAGACGCTGGAGACCGCGGGCGATCTGGGCGTACCATTCACGACGGGGGTGCTTGTCGGGATCGGTGACACCCGCGAAGAGCGGGTCGATGCCATGCTGGCGATCGCTGAGTTGCACCGCCGTTACGGGCATATCCAGGAAGTCATCGTGCAGAACTTCCGGGCCAAGCCGGATACGGCCATGGCTGGGCATGACGATGCTGAGACGGAGGAGATGCTCTGGAGTGTTGCCATGGCGCGGATGGTGCTGGGGCCCGATGTGAATCTGCAGGTGCCTCCGAACCTGAGCCAACGCGACTACCCGGTCTATCTGCAAGCGGGGATCAACGATTGGGGAGGGGTCTCGCCACTTACCATCGATTACGTGAACCCCGAAGCCCCTTGGCCCCAGATAGGCGACCTGCAGAGGCGGACCGAGGAACAGGGTTTCACGCTGAAGCCCCGCTTTGCCGTATACCCGGAGTTCTTTCTTCACGAAACCGACTGGGTATCGTCCCCGGTAGCGCAGAGGCTTCGCGAACTAGCCGATGGGGATGGCTACGTAAAGATCGGTATGGAAGGCTATGGAAGCGCCCATGGATAGTCACCTGAACGGGCAGGGACAGGGTCTCGCATTGGAAGGAATGCTGTCGGCGATGGAGCCCAGGGTGGCCTCCATCCTCGACCGGGCCCTGCAGGGGCAGGACACGTCCGCGGAGGAAGGGGAGATGCTGTTCGGCGTCTCCGGCCTGGAGCTGAGCGGCCTGGTGATGGTGGCCGACGAACTGCGCCGTCGCACCGTGGGTGACGTGGTCACGTACGTGGTGAACCGGAATATCAACTTCACCAACGTCTGTATCAAGCGCTGCGGGTTCTGCGCCTTCAGCCGCGACCACCGGGAAGAAGAAGGGTATTTCATACCGGTCGGCGAAATCGTGCGCCGTGCCCAGGAAGCGTGGGACTTGGGGGCCACTGAGGTATGCATCCAAGCTGGTCTGCCTCCCCAGATGCAGGGCGATCTATATGTGAAGCTGTGCGAAGCGGTGAAGGCCGAATTGCCCGACATACATATCCACGGCTTCTCACCGGAAGAGGTGCTCTACGGCTCGGTGCGCTCCCGGTGCACGATCCGGGAGTACCTGCAGGCATTGCAGCAAGCGGGGGTTGGCAGCCTGCCCGGCACTTCGGCGGAGATCCTCGACCAGCAGATGCGCGACCTCATATCTCCAGGACGGATCTCGGTCGACCAGTGGACCGAGGTGATCACCACCGCCCACGAGCTTGGCATCCCCACCACCTCGACGATCATGTACGGCCACGCCGAAACGAGCGGCCACAAGGCACGACACATCGCCCTGATTCGTGACATCCAGAAGGCGACCGGCGGGTTCACGGAGTTCGTGCCACTGGGCTTCATACATACCGAGGCCCCCATGTACGGGCACAAGCTGGTGGACGGGGTGCGGGAAGGACCCACGGGGACCGAGACGGTCAAGGTGCACGCCATCTCGCGCCTGATGCTCAACAACTGGATATCCAATCTCCAGGTCTCCTGGGTGAAGGAAGGGCTGAAGTTCGGGCAGTACATGCTGGCTGCTGGGGTCAACGACATGGGCGGCACCCTGATCAACGAGAGCATCTCGACGGCGGCCGGAGCGCAACACGGGCAACTGGTGCGTCCCCGGGAGTTGCATCATGCGATCCGGGATGCCGGGCGGATACCGGCGGAACGGCATACGACCTACGACCGGATGCAGGTCTTCGATGATGGCGAGGACCCGGTGCACCCACTGGACTCGCTGGAAGGCAATCTGGAAGAGCGTTTTGGCTCCTACCAGCGCATGGTGAAGATGGAGGGGTTCCGGTTCCAGCATCCCAGGAGCGTGACCCCTTCGGGCCCGGTCTCCTGAGGGGCTGGCTGCTAGGTCGCTCGCATGGAGAGCCAGCCGGTTCTTGCCTTGGCCGGAGGTGTGGGGGGTGCCAAGCTGGCCTTGGGGCTCTCTCGCATCCTGTCGCCACGGCAACTGACCATCGTGGTCAACACCGGCGATGATGAGCTCTTCCACGGGCTCCATGTCTCCCCCGACCTCGACACGATGATGTACACACTGTCGGGGCTGGCCAACCCGGAAACGGGGTGGGGATTGAAGGGGGACTCCTTCGCTGCCAACTCCATGCTCAAGCTCTATGGCGTGCCTGCATGGTTCAACCTGGGGGACAAGGACCTCGGAACCCACCTCAGGCGCACCCAGTTGCTGAACGCGGGCTGGAGCCTCTCCGAAGTCACCAGCGAGCTATCCTCCAGGCTTGGGGTGTCGCACCCCGTCGTCCCCATGTCAGACGGAAGGGTGTCCACCATCGTGAACACCGACAGGGGCAGCCTGCCCTTCCAGGAGTATTTCGTCCGCCTGCGTTGCGAACCGGTGGCCCGCAGCATCGAATTCCAGGGCGCGGGACGTCCGTCGCCCGCCTTTCTGGAAGCCTTGGAGAGTGCTGGGGCCATCGTTTACTGTCCTTCCAACCCCTTCCTAAGCATCGCACCCATCCTGAGCCTGCCCGGTGTGCGTGAACGGATCGATTCCTTCCAAGGCCCCCGTATTGCGGTGAGTCCTATTGTCGGAGGTAAAGCTCTGCGTGGTCCTGCTGGCAAGCTGATGGCCGAGTTGGGGTACGAGACGTCCTGTGCTGGCGTTGCGTCGTGGTACCGGGGGATATGCGATACGCTGGTCATGGACCGGGTTGATGAAGGGGAGGTGGAAGGGGTGGCGAATGCTGGTCTGCGCCCAGAACTGGCCGACACCGTGATGGTCACTGACGACGACAAGACCGCTCTAGGCCGTGTCGTATTGCAGATGGCGGGACGGCAGGATGCTTGAGAGGGGGGCTTCGCTTGGGGTTGCGATGCCTGTGGTGGCCGTCATCCCCATGAAACCCCTGGAAGCCGCCAAGTCTCGCTTGGCCCCAAAGTTGACGCAAGGCCAGCGACAGGCCCTCGCCCTGAACATGGCGGAGCACGTGGTGCGTATGGCTTGCAGGGCGTCCCTGCACGCGGTATGGGTCGTTGGCGGAGGGCCAGCGGTGCGCGGTCTCGCCCAGCGAAACGGTGCGCAATGGCACGAGGACGAGACCTCCGGCCTGAATGCGTGTCTTTCCCAGACCTTCGAGATGGCCTCGGAACAGCATCTGGCATCCCTCTATCTACCGGGCGACCTGCCCTTGCTGGACTGGCTGGAGATACAGGGCATGGTGCGCTCCCTGCGAGTTGGGACCGGCTTGGTAATCTGTCCCGACCAAAGGAACGAAGGCACCAACGCCCTGCTGCTGTCGACAGCTACTTCTTTCGAGCCCCAGTTGGGGCTGAGCAGCTTCCGGCGTCACATGGACTTGGCGCAATCGATGGGCCTGACCGCGGCCGTCTACAATAGCCCTGGGTTGGCCTTCGATCTCGATACTCCTGCTGATTTGGAGGAGCTGGAGAGGCGCTGCCCGGGTATCCTGGAGACACTGGTGCAGGAGAGGGTTACATGAGCGACAACAGACCGAAGCTGGGGGTTTTGCTGCCCACCCGGGGCTTGCTCATGACGGGGGACAGGCCTGCGAATGCGGACTCGATAATCGCGTTGGCGGAGCGGGCCGAGGAGGGGGGCCTCGACTCCGTCTGGATGGGCGACAGCCTGACGGCGAAACCACGCTTGGAGCCCATCACGGCCCTGGCGGCGGTGGCCGCGCGTACCCAGCGGGTGAGGCTGGGTACGGCCGTACTGCTGGCGGCCCTGCGGCACCCGGTGCTGCTGTCCCACGCAGTGGGCACGCTGGACCTGATCGCTGGGGGACGCACGGTACTCGCCATCGGGGTCGGTGGAGCGTTCAATGCGGAGCAACAGGCAGAGTGGGCTGCTGCTGGGGTCGACACTGCTGGCAGGGCCAGCAGGCTGGAGGAGCTGGTGCGCATCACCAAGGGTTTGGGTGCTGGCGAAGAGGTGACGCATCAAGGCCGTCATTTCCAACTGGACTCGGTGCGGATGGAACCCAGCGCAAGTCAACCAGGGGGAGTCCCTCTTCTGCTGGGATGTCACTGGAGGGCGGGACGCGAGCGCCAGTTCCGTAGGGCCGCCGAGTTGGGGGATGGCTTCATCTCCATCTCCGATACTCCGGAGGAGTTCGCCTTGGTGGCAGACAAGGTGCGGGGATACGTAGGCGAGTTCGGGCGCGACTTCGACAGCATGGAGTCCGCTTTCTACATGACGGTCAACCTGAAGGAAGACCGTGCGGAGGCGGCAGCCGAGGCCAATCGGTACCTGCTGGACTACTATGGAGCCAACATCTGGGGAGAGCGTTGGGGCCCATGGGGGCCGCCGGAGCTGACCGCCCAGCGGATCAGGGCCTACGCGGACGCGGGGGCGGGGACTATCATCGTTCGCTTCGCGTCATACGACCAGGAGGCGCACCTGGAGACGTTCCTGAGCGAGGTGGTGCCTGCCATCTAGTGGCAACAGCCTTTTGAGAGTGTACACAAATTGAAGGTAGTACCTGCAGATTGTGCACTACCGCGGGAGATTGGGTGGGGGATGGCTTGTTGACGAAGGGGCGTGCGCCCACTCTCACCATGATGAAGGGCCTGCCGGCTTCGGGCAAGAGTACGTGGGCCCGCGGGATGGTAGCGAGGTCGGGGGGACTCTGCAAGCGGGTCTGCAAGGACGACCTGCGGGATATGCTGGATGCCGGAGTCTGGAGCGAGGAGAACGAGGAGTACGTTCTAAGGGTACGTGACAGTCTGGTCAATGCGTTCCTGACGGACGGGTTGGACGTGATCGTGGACGATACCAATCTCCATCCCAAGCACGAACTGCGGCTACGAGAGATAGCGAGGCGTCGAGGGGCCGTCTTTGCGATACGGGACTTCACGCTGGTTCCACTTCAAGAGTGCATCCAGCGCGATGCCAACCGGGACCGGAGCGTGGGAGAGGATGTGATCCGCAGCATGCACCAGCGGTTTCTCGCCGTTGCGGGAAGGGTATCCGCTGGCCAGAGGCGAAGCAGATAGTAGTAGCCAATGCCGATGATATACTGGCCCGACTTCAGGGAGACGGTGGCATGTATCCAGTAGACTTGTCAGGCAGGAACGCTCTTGTGTTCGGGGTGGCCAACCAGCGCAGCATTGCTTGGTCGATTGCCCAGACGCTGGCCCAAGCAGGGGCCCGGCTGGCTCTCACCTATCAAGGCGAACGGCTGAAGGAGGGGGTCAGCAAGCTGGCCGACCAGTTGAAGGAGAGCGTGGTGCTCCCCTGCGATGTGTCGGACGACGGCGCGATCGAGGGCGTGTTCTCCCAGTTGGGCGAGTCCATGGGGCGACTGGATGTGGTGGTGCACAGCGTGGCGTTTGCGGCCAGGGAGGAATTGCAGGGGGAGTTCTCGCTGACCTCCCGGGAGGGCTTCCGCACAGCCTTGGATATCAGTGCCTACTCCCTCATACCCATCGCTCGCCATGCTGCACCCCTGATGACGCAGGGAGGGGCGATACTCACGATGACCTTCCATGCGTCGGAGCGTGTGTATCCGGGGTACAACGTGATGGGCACTGCCAAGGCGGCGTTGGAGAACGAGGTGAGGCAACTGGCGGCTGAACTGGGTCAACGCAACGTGCGGGTGAACGCAGTTTCGGCCGGGCCTCTGGATACGTTGGCAGCACGGGGCATTGGTGGCTTTCTCGATATGAAGAGGGTGCATGCTGAGCGTGCCCCCCTGCGCCGCAACATCACCCATGATGAGGTCGCTCAGGCGGCCCTGTTCCTGTGCAGCGACCTGTCCACCGGCATCACCGGCTCGGTGATACCGGTGGACGCGGGCTACCACATCATGGCGGTGTGAGGCACAGGCTGGGCTGATGCGGAGGTCACTCCCCTAGCGGGAACTGACCATCAACTCCACCACGATCTCATCATCGTAGCGATAGATGAGGTTATCGACGCGGTCGCCGACGCGCAGGTCGGCGAAGCTGACCGTCGTATCCCCGTCCAGGATGACAACCCTGGGCTTGTTGGGCACCAGCAGGACGAGTTCGTAATCTACGCCGTCGGGCCTCACGGTGAGGATGAAATCGTTGAGGTCGACGTCGGTGATGCTTCCAGACACGCGGGCTACCTTGGCGGGCTCGATTATCAGCCTGGAGGCCTCGGAGTTGAGCGGGTTGTAGAGAGACCCGTATGCGAGCCGTTCCGTTGGCTGGACCGAATCGAGGCTGGAGGGTTCGCCGTTCCGCTCTATCTGGGTGGTATTGTCCAGCTTGATCGTGATGAGTTGGCCATTCCTGGGGAGCACGGTCACACGGCTTGCATTGACGTCCACGCCGAGGACCGGGCCCCGGATGCTGGCCACGGGGCTGATGAGGTCCAGATTGCGGACGGCCAGGAAGGTGACATCGGAGGGAACGTAGCGGGATGTTGGTCGGACCACGTCTCCTATGGAGATGTCGCTGGGGTTGATGGAAAGGCTGTCCCTCGTGACCTCGCTATTGGCGACCCAGGTCACGGTGAGAACCGTGCCGCCGGGAACGGCGATGTCGATCTGGCGCGATTCCTTTATGTCCAGGTCGAGGATGACCCCTGCTATGGGCGTCTCACCGGCTCCGGGCCGGCTGCTCTGGATGTAGAGCAGGTCGAAGGTATGAGTATCGTAGCGGACGGCGACCCGCTGCCTCTGGAATGAAGCCAGCCCGGTAACGTAACCCGCGGTTGGCACCACGGTGAGGGGCAGCCTTCTGCCGTCGTCCAATTGAACGATGATGTAGCCTGGCTCGGACAGCTCGTTGACCTCGATAACCGTTCCCTCGGCTTCGCCCTCGTTCGCCGTGTCGGCCAGCATATCGATGATGTGTTGGGGAAGGCCGGTGTCGCGTACGAGATCGATACGGTGGGCGCGGAGGGAGTCGGGGTTGGGGTCAAAGGTAACGGTGACACGGCGCCCGAACAACTCCTGGTTGAGGTCGATGTCCATGGGCCCGTCACGAAGCACGGTCTCTGGGACGAGCTTCAGGTCGATAGCGTCGCCGTTGACGTCGGTGATTCCAAGCCAGCCACCGGATGTGTCCACCAGGTCGACCACCCCTGTGGCCGTCACAACGGGCCCATACAGATCGAAAGCACGCAACAGCGTCTGCAGCTCGCCGGTGTACGATTGCACCGCCTGCCGGACGGCGGGGTAGCGGTCGACCGCCTGCCTGAGGGCGGCGTTGACGCGGCCCACGGCATCCACCAAGCGCAGGCGGAGGTTGGTGGCGTTCTCGGCGTCGCCAACGGCTTCGGCGGCTACCAGGGCTGCGGTCAGCCTATCGAGGGCATCGTCCACGCGGTCGATGTCAACCGCGGTATAGGTCCCCTGCTTGGGGTCGTGGCGGACGGCGACGGTTATCGGTTCCCCGGGGCTGATGCCCGATGCGCCTCCCAAGGTGAGAGCGAGGGTCAGCAGGTGACCGTCGGCATCCAGTACGCTCAGTTCCGAGGCCGTCAGTTGCACCACCACCCCGGTGACGTGAAAGTGCAGGACTGTCCCATCGGGCTTGGACATGATCTGCTGAGTGAGCAGCCAGTCGTTCACCACGACCTGGGGTCTGATGGTATCGAGGATGTTGGCGGTGAGTCCAGGGACCTGGCCCAAAGCATCTACGCTTCGGAAGGCCCCGTTGGAGGCGCGATAATTCAGGATGGCCTGCGACCGGGCTGGCCCGATCTGGGGCAGCCCCTGCAACTCGGCGTCGCTGGCGGTGTTGACGTTGGTGACACCCACCCGCTCCAAGGCGAGGGCGGCTATGGTGCTTCCAAACCGCAGGTCTTTCCCGAGACTTCTTTCCTGGCTGGGAACCTCCACGATGGTCAGTTCGTCCCTGATTTCCAACTGCAACCGGCCACGGGACTGTTCCTGCACGGTGATGACGGTCAGGCCGTTGCCGTGGTCTTCCACGTTGTCGATACGGCCCAGAATGGAGCGTGGCTCCAGGGTTTGGGCCACGGCTGGGGAGGTTGGGCTGGCCAGGACGAGGAAGGCTAACGTTGCCAACAGCAGCAGCCCGACCAATGTGATGACGGTCTGCGGGGTGTGGCGTGGCGTGGTCTTGGCGAAGAAGGTGGTGAAGTTCATGGCGTGTATACCACCAGGAAGATTGCTTCCCTGCTATCACCAGCGAGACCGCTTGCTATGACCTCCACCAGGTTGGGTCCCTCAACCAGACTCAGGTCGATGGTGAACTCTCCCTCGTCTCCGCGGTCGGCCATCCGCCCGTTGACGCTGACCGAGGCACCGGGGGATGCCCGTCCCGATACGGGTAGCAGGTTGTAGTTGACCACGGTATCCGCCATGGGCGAGTCGACCTGCAGCATCAGCTCTTCGGTGTGCCTCTTCAGGGTTGATTCCGGCGTGGGTTGTGGCGTGGGCACCACAGGTGGTGTGGTTGCCGCTGGTGTTGGCGTAGGCGGTGG
>JAAXIE010000290.1 GCA_012270525.1 Dehalococcoidia bacterium
GCATCTTTCTTCAACGCAAAGAACGCCCTGAACTTCGGGTTCGAACACCCATTCCTGCAGGACCTGATAGACAGAGGTTCGGGAGAGATAAACGATGATGCGCGCTGGGCCCTGTCCGCCGAGATCGCCCGCTTCATATACGACAACGCCATGATGGTCCCCCTGTACACTGTTGCCGCCACCTTCCCCCTCAGCACCAAGATCGATGCGTGGGCGATAATGGGAGGCACCAACGACTGGCTCAGCAATTGGGAGGACGTGCCCCATAGGAATTAGCTACGAATTCAGATATTCCAGGGCCTGAAGTCCGCATGCCAACCCGATTGACAGGCAGTTGGGGGCATGATAGTCTTCCGGCCAATCCGCCCGCCCTGCGTGGGGCGGGGAGACTCTAGCTAACGAATGAAGCGGGTCTAGCCTAGGTGCCTCGTAAGCAAGCCTGGTTTCGCAACCATCTAGGGAGGACGGACGGCATCCAACTGTCGCAAGGGACGCAAAGGGACTAGGGACGTACCCAGTTACAACTCCCGTCACCCTGAAAAGCCCTTAGACGACTCGCCGGAACGCCGAGACCGGACCGACAGAGGCAAGAATTGGGTATAACCTACACCTTGGCTGGCTATCTTGGCCGAGAGTTCTTCGGAATTGTGCTGGCCATGCCCCTAGGTCTTCTGGGTGTCCTGCTAGGATGGGGCACATTCGTCATGTTCGCCTCCCCCACCGACTGGCATTTCTGGTTCTGGAGCATCATGGGCGGGGCCGGGGTCATGGCCGCCCTCGGGTCTTCCATTGCTTGGCTCCTGGGCACCACGCCTCGTCCTCCCGTTGCTTCGGTCGGCTTGTTCGTGGCCATCGCGACAGCTGGCGTGATCGGGGCCTACGGCGGGTACCACTGGGGCCAAAACGTGGACTACCCGTGCTGCGCCGCACCCGATAACAGCCTCTTCGGCTACACAGCCTCGGGAGCAATGGCGGGGGCGCTCTTGGTGGGAACCGTCCTCGGTATCATTAGCCAGCGCGTATGGAGACTTCCACGCGCTCCGTTTGCGCTTCAAGGGTCCGGCAACTCGGAGGGGTTGCCACGAACTTCCGAAGCGGCGCAATACTCGGCCACCTCAGCAACTTCCATGGCCTCGCCAATGGTCATGGACACCACGGTATCCGTTGATTAGAGTGCAGCGGTCCGATGGAGACAGCAGGGGCCTCGTCGTGGGCCCGGAGCCACACTACTAGGGATCAGCCAGTAGGATCAGGAGGAGAGGATGCAGAAGTTCATAGTCAGACGGTTCGTCGTATCCATTATCTCCCTCTTCGTTATCTCCTTCATCGTGTTTGCTCTGGCCCGTCTCACGGGGGACCCGCGTTCTCTGATGTTGGACGACTACGCAGGACCGGAGCAGTGGGAGGAGTTGGGAGAAAGGCTGGGGCTCAATAAGCCCTACATTGTTCAGTACGGCATCTTCCTCAGAGATGCTGCCACCCTGAACTTTGGCGAGGCTATCAACGATCACCGGCCGGTCATGGACCTGATCAGGGAACGGTTCCCTGCCACCCTTCAGTTGGGGTTGGCAGCCTTCATATTCTCCCTGGTCTTGGGCTTCCCGTTGGGAATCCTGTCGTCCATTAAACGAAACAGCTTGTGGGACCACGTGGGGAAGATCGTCGCCCTGCTTGGGCAATCAATGCCCCCCTTCTGGCTGGGCATCATGATGATCTTCTTCTTCGCGGTGAAGCTGGACTGGGTGCCGCCATCGGGACGGCACGACTGGAACAGCTTCATCCTGCCAGCCATCACACTGGGATGGTTCTTCGTGGCAGCCAACATGAGGCTGGTGCGCTCGGCCATGCTGGACGTGCTGGACTCGGAGTACATCAAGATGGCCCGCGCCAAGGGCGTGTCGCCGAGCAGGGTGATTTGGAAGCACGCCCTGAGGAACGCCCTCATCCCGCCCCTTACCTTCGTGGGCATCACCCTGGGCTTCCTCATCACTGGTTCCATCGTCGCCGAGACGGTGTTCCAGTGGCCCGGCATGGGTATGCTGGCCTTCACTTCCCTGCAGAAGTCCGACTACCCCACGCTGCAGGGCATCGTAATGGTGTTCGCGGTGATATACCTGTTCACCAACTTCGTAGTAGACGTTGCCTACGCCTACATCGACCCCAGAATCCGGTACTCCTAGACGGTGCAGGAGGTAGAAGAAGATGGCTGGCCTTCCAATAGCAGTACCGCAACCACGAGTATCGGTTTCGTCCGTTCGACAGGGGATGCGGTGGTTCTCGCGTCGTGTGCTCCTGATTTTCTCGATCCTGGTGCTGGCCCTATTGGTGGTCACGGCGGTCATTGCACCTTTGATCGACCGCCACGACCCCAAGATAGGCGACCTGGATGACAAGAACACACCGCCGTTCTGGATGGGCCCCCTCACGGTGACCAAGGTCGTTGTTCCCGGGATTCCCCAGGACGAGCAGACCCAGATCTCTCTCCAGAAGGCCAGTAACCTGGCGACCTCGGAGAAGATCCTGGATGTGAATGGCAACCCGCTACCCCAGTCTGCGATTTATCTGACCCGGGACGTGGAGATAGTGGCCGACGTCACCGACCCTACCGGCCAGATCAATTTCGCCAGGGCCATGGAGCTGGCCAACGCGGGGCTTCTCCTCAAACCCTTTGAAGATACCCCGTACACGCCTGCTGAAATCGAGGCCCTCGGGCAGCCGGACATCAAGCAGATTTACGCCGTGGTAGCCAACCCCGATCTCCAGATTGCCCAGAGCGACGCTGTGAGGCTGGCCGACCAAGGCGCATTGATGGACCTCTCCGGAAATCCCCTCACCCGGGCCCAAGTCGAAGGCCAGAATGCCTTGGGCATGGAAGTGCAGGTGGGGGCTGGCGGCGGAGCGACGCTGGCACGTGAAATGCGGGGCGATGATCTCATCGTGCAGGAAGTGCGACGCCCAGCCGGCGTGGGCACCTTCCCCTTGGGCACCGACCCGCAGGGACGGGACCTGCTCAGTCGCATCATCTGGGGGGCGCGTATCTCCCTGATCGTGGCCGCCGTCACCCTAGTGGTAGGGGGTATAGTCGGCGTGGCCCTCGGACTCGTATCCGGCTACTTCGGTGGCTGGATCGACGAGATCATCATGAGACTGGTGGACATCATCCTAGCCCTGCCGCTGGTGCTAGTCGCGCTCGTGTTGGTGGTGGCAGTGGGAGAGTTCCACATCCCGTTCTTGCCGCAGAAGGAAGTGCACCTCATCGCCAGCGTCCTTTCGCTGTTCATATGGGTGAGGTTCGCAAGACAGGTGCGTGGCGAGGTGCTGCGCCTCAAGACCATGGACTACGTGGCACTGGCCCGCATATCCGGCTGCTCGACCCTGAGGATTCTGGTAGCCCACCTGCTCCCGGGCGTACTGAACACGGTTATTGTCGTAGCCACCCTGCAGGTGAGCGTGGTCATCCTTCTGGAGTCGATCCTCAGCTTCCT
>JAAXIE010000244.1 GCA_012270525.1 Dehalococcoidia bacterium
GTGATACCCGGAGGGGGTTCGGGCACTTGGGCCAAGGCCGCAGTGACCGCGTCAGAGACGATGGACTCAGTGTCGATGGCCTCGACTGCCGTCTGGGCAGCTGCGGCGGCCTCGGCTGCCATCGCAAGCTGCTCTCTTTCTTCGTCGGTAAGCCCTCCACCGCAGGCCACCAGAACCAGTGGCACGATGAGGAGGAACGGGGCAATAAGCCATGGGATGCGTCGCCTCAACCGGTTCATAGACCAATACCTCCTGGCAATGATTGCTTGGGACATGTCTTCTGTTCTGTTGTCAGCCTTGGGTCGCCCTCAACCTCTGGCTGTAGGGCGCAGATATAGCTGGGTGCTGGATGGGAGTCTATCTGCCCATTTTCGGGTTTGTCAAGATAGATTGATGTTCAGTTCAGGTATCATTGGGCTCAGGTCAACGTTACACGGTGCTACAATGGCTGGTAGTTTGAGATTGGGAGCACCCCATCATGGTGGGGCGGGAACACATTGCGACGTCTGTCAAGATGAGGGCAGGATGAGGATGCGGGGCAGGACACGGGGAGGAGGCGGCCATGACCAGTTACATCGGGGCGCGAATACGAAGGCTGGAAGACCCGCAGTTCCTATCGGGCCGAGCTACCTTCGTCGACGACATACGGTTGCCGGGGATGCTGCACGCGTCCGTGGTACGGAGTCCGCATGCTCATGCGCGGATCGTCTCGGTCGATGCCACCTTGGCCCTAGCCGTCCCCAGCGTGGTGGCGGTAGCTACCGCGGAGCATTTGGCTGGGACCACGGGCCATGTGCCGGTGAATTTCACTTCTCGCAACCCAGAGGAGGCCCCTCCGCCCCATCCGCTGCTGGCCAGGAACAAGGTCCGATACGTAGGGGAGGCGGTGGCCTTGGTGATTGCGGAAGACAGGGCAACGGCAGCGGATGCTGCAGAGATGGTACGTATCCACTACGACCCTTTGCCAGCGGTGGTCGACCCGCACGAGGCCCTGAGGGATGAGACGGTGCTGCACGAAGAGCTTGGCACCAACGTGTTGTTTCGCACTGACGACCGGGCTGGGGACCTGGAGGAGGCCTTCCGGCGGGCCGACCGTATCGTGGAGGGGAGCTACAGGAGCCAGCGCATCTGCCCTGCACCGATGGAGACGCGAGGCGTGGTGGCTGCATACGACGCGTCGCAGGACTTGCTGACGGTATGGAGCGCCACCCAGTCGGCACATCACGACCAGCAACTACTGGCCCAAGTGCTGCAGCGCGACCGGAGCACGATACGGGTCATCGCGCCGGAGGTGGGTGGGGGTTTCGGCGGGAAGGACCTGCGCACTGATGTGGCTGCCGTGTGCCACATAGCTGTGCAGTTGGGCAGGCCGGTGAAGTGGATAGAGGACCGGGGCGAAAATATGACCTCGTATCACGGGCGGGGTATGGAATGTCGCGCCGAGGCTGCAGTGCTGAATGACGGGACAATCCTCGGGATACGGTTCAGGGCGGTGGCGGACATCGGGGCGTATTTCATACGGTCGACGTCCACCCCGTCGCATCACCTGGTGCGACGCATAGCGGGCCCCTACAAGACGCCGGTGATCCACATGGAGATGAAGGCGATGGCGACCAACAAGCCCACGACCGGCCCCTACCGCGGGTCGGGGGCACCGGAAGCGGCCTATTTCATGGAGCGCACCATCGACCTCATCGCGGGAGAGTTGGGGATGGACCCGCTGGAGGTGCGACGCAAGAACCTGATCCCCTCGGAGGAGCTTCCGTTCACCACACCCACGGGGCTGACCTACGACAGCGGCGATTACCTGCAGGCACTACAGCGGGCCCTGGAGTTGGCCGATTATGAGGGCCTGAGGCGGGACCAGCAGCAGGCGAGGGCCGAGGGCAGACTGGTGGGGCTGGGCATCGCCAGCTTCCTGAAGAGCCAGGGCGGGGGCGGTGAATTGATGGACAGCAGCGCACGGGTCGAGATCGACCGGACGGGAGCGGTGACCATCTATACCGAGGCCTCGCCCCACGGACAGGGCACCGATACGAGCTTCTCCCAGATTGCAGCCGACACTTTGGGCGTTCGCCCGCAGGACGTCGTCATCCTGCACGGCGACACCGACATCATCGAAGAGGGAGTAGGCACCATGGCGAGCCGGGCACTCACCGTCAGCGGCTCGGCGGTCTACGATGCGCTGGTGAACGCACGGGCCAAGTTGTGTCGGGTTGCTGCGCACGTGCTCTCCTGTCCTGAGTCGGAGGTGCGGTCGGGGGACGGCAGGGTGTGGGTGGCAGACCGGCCTGCCGACAGCCGCGCCTTCTCGGAGGTAGCCAAGGCTGCCTTCGACGAGGAGACCCTGCCACCCGGTCTCACGCCCGGCTTGGAATTCGAGGGGACGTTTCATCTGCCCGACTACGTGTTCCCATCGGGGGCGCAGTTGGCCCTGGTGGAGATCGACCGGGATACTGGGGAGGTGGAGCTGCTGCGATGCGTGGGGGTGCACGACTGCGGGCGCATCATCAACCCCGTGGTGGTAGAGGGACAGACCCATGGCGGGCTGGCGCAAGGGATCGGGCAGGCGATGACTGAAGACGTGGTCTACACGGAGGACGGGCAGCCGCTGACGGGGACATTTCTCGATTACGGGATGCCCCATGCGGAAGATATGCCGGAGATGGTGATGGACCACATGGAGACCCCCACCCCGATGAGTCCATTGGGAACCAAGGGCATGGGTTCGCTGGTAACCGTGGGCCCGCCAGCCGCGGTATCGAACGCCGTCGCCGATGCCTTGGCTCCACTGGGTATCCGGCACGTGGACACGCCGTATACGGCGTACCGGATCTGGAGCGTGCTGAATGCTCAAGAGCGAGGGTAGGCCAACGGAAAGGGTCTTCTCTGGCCGGAGGGAGATGGCTTCCGACAGGCGCATTCCCGTTTTGACACCGGTACAAGGGGAGCTTAGACTCCCTAACCAGCGAACGGCGTAATGCCAAGGGCAGGCCCCGAAGGGGCGGAGCCAGGCAGGGGAGGACGAGTCTTGACCAGCCCCAACCAGCAGCAATGGAGTTTCAAGGGCGACTATTTCGAGGCGTGCAACTGCGAGGTGAACTGCGCCTGCGTGTTCGGGTCGCCTTCTCACTATGATGATTGCCAGGTGTCCCTGGCGTGGCACATCGAAACAGGGCGCTACGGTGACGTCAGTCTTGACGGGCTGAATTTCGCCCTAGTGGCCCGCACTCCGAAGATGATGTCGGACGGCAACTGGACGGCGGTCATCTACCTGGACGAACGGGCTGCGGAAGACCAGCGGGAAGCCCTGCGGGCCATAGTGTCGGGGGATGCCGGCGGGGGGTTCGGCAGGCGCAAGGCCCTGATAACGAACCTGCTGGGCGCAAAGTCTGTGCCCATCGCCTACGAGATCAAGGACCGCGGGCGGAGGGTCTCGATAGAGGGCAGCCTTGAACTGGAAGTGGAGGGCGTGCGGGGCAACCGGCCCGAAGAGGAGGTGCAGTTGGTCAACGATCCGAGGGCCTCGGAGCGTGGGGGCAATCCCCGCACGGTGGCCCGTTCCACCGTCTACCGGCATACCCAAGAGGGTCTGAGTTGGGACAACAGTGGCAAGACGGGTTACTACGCGCCGGTGGAGATGTCGGGGCCCTAGCCTCCGCC
>JAAXIE010000095.1 GCA_012270525.1 Dehalococcoidia bacterium
GTGAACCCCATTGTGGGCACCATCTTCCCCAACTTCTCCATTCTCCGCTCCAACACCCGCAGCTTCCGGCTGTGGCAGCCAAAGGGCCCTGACAAGATCGAGATATGGTCCTGGCTCTTCGCGGACAAGGATGCACCGCCCGAGGTGAAGGAAGCCATCCGCCTCTCGGGCGTACGCACCTTCAGCCCTTCCGGCACCTTCGAGGTTGATGACATGGACAACTGGCAGGAATGCACCCAGACGTGCCGTGGCACGGTGGCCCGTCGCTCATGGGTCAACGTCGCCATGGGAGTCGGGCACGAGGGCTTCAACGAAGACCTGATGGCATGGTCCAGCGACTACCGGTTCAGCGAGATGAACGGCCGTGGCTTCTACAACCACTGGGCCCGCATGATGGACGCCCAAACCTGGAACGACCTTCCGGTGCCCAACGTCAGCCGGTAGTGCGCCCCGGCATCCTCCCCGGATCAACGCCCGTACTTATAGTCGAAGCAGTACCACTGCGCCAACAACCTATGAAAGAGGGACCATGCAGAGTCAGCAGGTACGCTTGACCCAGCTTTCTCACTGCGCCGGTTGAGCGGCCAAGATTAGCAGAGAGGACCTGGTGCAGGTCCTGAAAGGTCTTCCGCTGGTGCGGCACCCCGACCTGCTGGTCGGGACGGAGACCGGCGACGATGCTGGCGTCTACCGGTTGCAGGACAACCTTGCCCTCGTGTTCACCATGGACTTCTTCCCGCCGGTGGTCGACGACCCCTTCGCCTTTGGGGCCATCGCCGCCGCCAACTCCCTCAGCGATGTCTACGCCATGGGCGGTAAAGCACTGCTGGCCCTGAACATCGTCGGGTTCCCCAGCAACCTTCCCAAGGAGATTCTGGGCGACATCCTCCAGGGAGGGTATGCCAAGGCCCAGGAAGCCTCTTGTCTCATCGTGGGGGGCCACACGGTGGACGACGAGGAACCCAAGTACGGCATGGCCGTGGTCGGTACCGTCATCCCCGGCCAGCAGGTGACCAACGCTGGGGCCCAGCCGGGCGACCAACTGGTGCTCACCAAGCCCATTGGCACGGGGGTGATCACCACCGCGGCCAAGCAGGGCGTTGTCTCCGAAGAGGTGCTGCAGGGAGCCGTCGACACCATGGCCACCCTGAACCAGCGCGCCTCAGAAGCAATGATGCAGGTTGGCCCCCATGCCTGCACCGACATCACCGGCTTCGGCTTGATGGGCCACCTCGAAGGCATGGTGCGGGGCAGCAGCGTCGGTGCCAGAATTCACCTGGGAAGGGTTCCCGTCCTCCCTGGAGTGAAGGAACTGCTGGCCGAGGAAGTCGCCCCCGGTGGTACCCATCGCAACCTGAGCGGCGTGGAAGCCATCACCCACTGGCACCCGGACCTCTCGGACGAGGACAAGCTCCTCCTCTGCGACGCCCAGACCTCCGGCGGCCTGCTCATCTCCGTAACACCGGACAAGCTCGACGCTCTTCTAGAAGGACTTCAAGCCCGAGGCGTGGAGAACGCCCAACTAGTAGGAGAAATCACCGACGGAACCCACCCCCAGATTGAGGTGCTGCCTTAACTCCTAGCCGTGACGAATCGGTCTGAGATAGCGGCGATAGGATATACACGACCCGCACGGTGACGATCCAGCCGTGGGAATGGCAGTCCGGCAAGTCAGTACGCCTTAGCCCTTGACCTCGAATCCACGCTGGAAGGCAATGACATCATCATCGCCCAACACGTCGCGGCCAGCGGTGACCCGGACTATGACGGCATGCCCGAGATCAGTTTCAACAACGGGTTCCGCATTGACCATGATGCCTACTGCGCCAAGTATGCGGAGCAGTGCCAAGGGTCTAGAGCATAGGCCCCTACCCCCAGCGCAAAGAGAGAGGCCCTGCACCAAAGGCGGGGCCTCTCTCCTTTTGAAGCCAGGAAGACCTTACGGGCCGAAACGGTTCGGCGGATAGGTCAGGATCAATGGCATGTCATGCAAGCCAAGTCCCATCAGACAGTCCCTGCAAATGGCCTGCGGCATGAAGGGCGAGGCACTGGTGCGAACATCCTCCAGTTCAAAGCACGGCTCGATGTCATCATTGCCACCCTCATAACTGCATAGTATCCGCCCGGCACGTCTCAGGTGAGCCTTATAGATTGGCCTAGGATCCATCGTTTGGGCTTTTTCCCCCTTCCTAGATTCCCTTGGTCTCGCCGAGTCCGCATGTTCAGGTCAGGCAGCACAATGACATTGTGCATCAGGATCTGGCCGACGTTCCGCATCTCGACGTTATTCACCAGGACACGACCGAGGCGGGCAATCATCTCGGCGTAGCCCATAACGACGCCGGAGCCTGCACATGTTAGGTCGTGTTGTTCGACAGGCCCGTTATCGTCGCATATCCTCAACCTCGCGTCGCGGAATGCATCTTCAGGCTGGTCTGTGGGTTCCAGCTTGAAGGATGCTTCGCAGGTAACTCGACACTGAGAATGCCCAGAGTTGCTGGTCAAGAATGCGAGCTTGTCTTCGGGAACCCCAACCAACGCGTCTCAGGCAATTACCCCCCACCCACAGGCCGCACGATTTCCAACACGTCGCCTTCGCTCAGAGTCACGGTGGGGAAGGCGTCCTTGTCGAGCACCTCACCGTTGTAGGCCACGGCGATGAAGTTCAGGTTGACCCCCAGCGCCTCCAGGAAGGCCAGCAGATTCTGGCTGCCCTCGATCTGCCTCGCTTTTCCGTTGACCTGCAGGTTAACTGCCATGGGTTCCACCCGCCTGCCCTGCCGCCACCAGCTTCATTCGCTCCTTGATATGGGCCGCCGCCTGCTGGGGATCCGGTGCCGAGAGAATGGCACTTATCAGGGCGGCCCCTGTTGCGCCCGCACCCATGACGTCGGGCACATTATCAGCAGTAATCCCTCCGATCCCCAGAAAAGGCATCCTCACCTGTTGCGCTACCTCGCCCAGCAACTCCACGCCGGCTGGCTTGGCTCCGGGATGGGATCCGGTGGTGAAGATGGTGCCCACGACCAGAAAGTCGGCTCCCTCGGCTTCCGCCTGCAGCGCAGCTTCCACGCTGTGCACCGA
>JAAXIE010000223.1 GCA_012270525.1 Dehalococcoidia bacterium
GTGTCGATTATCTCGGCGATCTTTTCCTGCACGTGGGCATAGACGCCAATATTGATGGCGTTGGCTATGCCGTTGGTGAGACCGAGGATGAACTCCAGCTTGGCGATGTTCTTGACCGCCACCTGCTGCATGTACTGGCGCCACATGGTGTTCAGGGTCACGAGACGGTTGTTCAACGCAACGTCGCGGAACAGGAACATGCGCTCCCAAGGAACCATCACGTCATCGAAGATGGCCATGGCGTCCATCTCCTCGTACTGACCCGCCAATGGATGATCGTAGAGGGAGGCCCCGGAATCGTGGGACTCGCGACAGATGAACTGGAGGCCCGGAGTAGCGACGGGTATGCAGAAGGCGATGGCGTACATTTCTTCGCCAGCGTCGGGGCGCAAGGGACGGTAGGGTGGGACGAAAATCTCGTCGGAGAAGGGGGCGAGGGTGGCCAGCAGCTTGGCCCCACGGACGATGACCCCCTCGGAGGTGGTATCGACGATGCCCAAGGGCACATAGGGGTCGGGCTGCTCCCCCACGGCGGCACCCCGGTTCACCTGGGGATGGCCGAAGGCGTGGGTCATGCAGATGTCGTTCTCACGAGCGTACTCATGAAAGGCGCGGATGTTGTGGGCGAAGTTCTTATCGCTGCTATCGAAGTGTTCCGCCATCTGGCGGGTGGCGGTGAGCTGGATGTTCACGTAGTCGGGGGAGCGTCCCATCATCCCCTGGGTGGCATAGGCGACGATTTCGAGGGCGCGGCGCCGGCGTATGAGGTCATCGTAGGAGTTGGGGATGATGTAGGAGAGGGGGACCGTGTCACCGGTAGTGGGTGAAGGGAAACCCATGTGCGCGGCCAGGTCGGGCTGGTGCTGTAGGTCGTAGATGCGTGCCAGGGTGCGGGCGGCACGGGCAAGCTTGGGGTGGGCGGTAACGTCGGCTACGCGCTCGCCTTCGAGCCAGATTTCCCGCTGGTCTTTCAGGCCATGGAGGAACTGGGCACCGGTGCGCATGGGCATGGAAACACCTCGACAGGGGCGGATGGAAGCGGGCCATGTTAGCATGGGGCCCGTAGGTAGCCAAGGCTGCCGGGCGGGATGGAGAGGCTTGGATTGGGCCTCATCCGCCTCGTCACGTCACTCGATCAGCGGATTAGCCCCGGCAAGGGGCGAGGGGGATTGCGATGACCAGCAGCCAGTCGACGCAGTTCGGAATTCACCTGCCGGTGCGGGTGACCAGCGACGGCCAGACTCCAGGGGTGCCAGCCCGGGCCAAGCTGCTGGACGAGATGGCCGTGGCCGCAGGGGAGAGCGGTTTTCGCTCGCTGTGGATCACGGACCACCTGCTGTATCTCGACCCGTGGATGGATGCGGTGCTGTTTCTGGCGTCGGTGGCTGGTCGGGCGGAACAGTACGGACTCAAGCTGATTCCCGGCGTGCTGGCACTGCCGTTGCGTCACCCCGTGGCGATGGCCCAGACGCTGGCCACGCTGGACATACTTTCGGGCGGGAACCTGGTCATTGGAGTGGGAGAGGGTTCGACGCAGAAGGACTTCGATGCAGTGGGGCTGCCTTTCGAAGAGCGTCGCCGTCGTCTCAACGAAGCGGTGCCCCTGCTGCGAAGGCTGTTCACGGAGGAGCATGTGACACACCACGGCGCGCATTATTCGTTCGAAGACATATCGGTGCTGCCCCATCCTGCGCAACAGCCACATCCGCCCATCTGGATGTCGAGTTGGGGGTCGGAGGTCGGGATGCGGCGGGTGGCCCGGCTGGGGGATGGCTGGGTGGCATCGGGATGGCACAGCACGCCGGAGGAGTACGGCGAGGCCCGCAAGGTTCTGGACAGGGAGCTGGCTGCCCGGGGTAAGGAGCCTGGTGCCTTTCCCGGGTGCGCTGACACGATATACGTGTATGTCGATGAGAGCGACAACCGGGCGGTTGAGGCGGCCAGCCCGATCATCAAGCACACCACGGGTGGGTTCGAGAACACGAGCGGGCATTACATCGTGGGCGACTACGCCCGGTGTCGCGAGCTACTGGGCTTGTGGAAGGCACAAGGGCCGGCCCACGTGGCACTGTGGCCTGCGGCCAACCCTGTGGAGCAGATCAGGCTGTTCGGGGAGCATGTGTTGCCGTATGTTTAGGGGGTATCACGTTCATTACCTTGGACATTCTATGCTTGACTAGCTATTCAAAGAGTGGTATCAGATTTAGGCTGCAGGACTGTCTACCGGGGAGTGGGCTGAGTGAGGACAATGCAGGGCCAATGCGAGAACATGTCTGGGGGTGACTCGAAGTCGATCCGGCCCGCTTCAGCCGAACCGCCCCGATGCGCGGACTTGTTTTGCGGGATCGGGGGGTTCCACGTCGCTGCGCGGAACCTAGGGCTAGATGTCGTGTTCGCTTGCGACATCGACGAAGAAGCGCGGCGAGCCTACAAGGTAAACTTCAGCCTACAACCGAGTGGCGATATCGTTCGCATTCCTAGCCTGGATGTTCCAGACCACGATCTTCTCTTCGCAGGGTTTCCTTGCCAACCGTTTTCCATTATTGGACGACAGCGAGGGTTCGCCGATCCCAGAGGCGAGCTTTTTTTTGAGGTCCTAAGAATCCTACGGGACAAGCAGCCCCAAGGGGTCATATTGGAAAACGTCAAACAGTTGTCAACGGTCAGCCGTGGCAAGGTTTTGGCCAGGATCGTGACTGACCTGGAACATCTAGGCTACGCAGTCGACTGTAGGGTCTTGAACGCCCTTGATTTCGGATTGCCTCAAAAGAGGGAGCGGACGATCATAGTCGCTACGCAGCACGACACCATCTTTCCTTGGCCCCAACAGCGAATACCGATGACTCCATTAGCTGACTTGCTGGAAACCAACCCGCACAGAAAATACTACGTCTCCCCAGCAATCCGAGCCAAGCGACATGAACGGCACAAGGCAGATTTGTCTCCGGCGGTCTGGCACGAGAACAAAGCAGGCAACATTTCAAGCCATGCTTGGTCTTGCGCACTCCGGGCTGGGGCATCTCATAACTACCTGCTAGTTGATGGTGAACGGCGGCTGACGGCCAGAGAACTACTACGCTTGCAGGGATTCCCTGATAGCTGGGAGATAGTCTGCAACGACTCGCAGACTCGAAAACAGGCAGGCAATGCCGTTCCCGTCCCGATGGTTCAGGCAGTCATTGAAGGGATGTTGCACGTCATTGAGCGAGCCAAGGTTACGCAGCAGGGGGCAACTGAATAGAGGCCCGTATCCTCTCGGGGAAATCCCCGACGCCGTACTGGTGGAAGTGGGGAAGCAGATAGTTCACCGTTTGGCGGTCGGGCTGGGCGACATTACGGGAGACGACTTCGGGACTTTCTTTGCCAAGGCCGTCAACGGGGTGCACCGAGCCAGCCCCCTTGGCTTGGTGGATGTGGAATGGAATAATTGTGCCTGGTCGGTAAAGACTGTGAAAGTAGCGCAACCTTTCTCCCAGCGCACAGTTCGACTTATTTCCGGACGCAATTCGCCCGATTATTCTCTGGGTATACAGAATCCTCATGCTGATCCTGATGCGACGGGCCGAGCTGTCCTCACCGTTTGGAACGCGAGGGTCAATCAAAGCATGGGAGGCCATGAAGACCTGCGAATCGCCGTATTGATCCGGAACGTCGAGGCGCGACGCTTCTCCCTGTTCGAAGAGGAAGTGCAACGGTTCTCCCCTGTGGACTTTGCATGGAGTTTCAACTCTAGGAACAACTTAGAAGGGCACGATAAGGTGACGGGAGAACATCGATTCACTTGGCAGCCACATGGCAGCCAATTTACCGTTATTCGAGACGTACCCGGTTCCGCGCGTAAGTTCTCAATCAAGCCGGATATTCCGATCATGGAGTCTGCCGAAGTGCTGGCTTGGGCTAACTACCAAGACGATTGGATTGACATACAAGAATGAGCGCGACGCGAGAGGAATCCCCAGCACATCGCAGTTGGGTCATGAGCCGAGTGAGAGGGAAGGACACTTCCGCAGAGTTGCGGGTGCGGTCGGCGATGCACCAAGCGGGTTATCGGTATCGCCTTCACGTCCGGAGGCTGCCAGGGTGTCCTGATATCGTGTTGCCTCGATTTCGCATAGCCATCTTCGTTCACGGCTGCTTCTGGCATCGCCACACCGATTGCCGTTACGCGTCCACTCCCCAAAGCAACGCAGATTATTGGACGAAGAAATTCCAGCGAAACGTCGCCAGGGACGAAGCGGTTCATGCTGCCTTGCAGGGTGCTGGCTGGAACGTCTTGGTCATTTGGGAGTGCCAGACGCGCAATCGGGAGCAATTGGACACGGTGCTCTTCTCGCGTCTACCTCGACGTGGCTAGCTAAAATAGGTTGCCTCTCACCGGTGGCCTAGCCGCACCGCTAGGGGGAAGGGCCGCTTAGCTTGCCTTGCACGGCGGGGGCAGGCCCTGCCCCTAGCGCGCATCGGGACCAGCCTCTGGGCGACGGGGTCGACGCCCAAGAGGGCCTCTTCGAGGGTTACGGCTCCGAGGAGGGGCTCGGTGTCTTCCTGGTTGAACATCACCGGCGTGACGATGTCCTGAGATTCGACGAGCATGCGCATACGCCCGACGGCCATCTCCCGAATCTCGCCCTGAGCGAACTCGAACTCCCGCCGGACGATGGGTTCCACGCCAAGCTGGCGCAGGACTGAGCCGGGCACCGCGCTGAAGGAAGTCCCGGTGTCCACAAGGGCCTGCAGGGACATAGTGCGCTGCCACTGGAGGTCGCCAACGATGATTGGAACGCTGAATATGCCCATGTTGTTCTCCCGTACCTGTCTATGCCCTAGTTCGAAAACACCGGGTCTTCGCGGGTGATGAATTCGAGGACTGCGGGGTGTCCGGCGGCGGTGGACTCGAGGGCGCGACGGATAGCGGGAACGATTTCGCCGGGGCGTTCCACACGCTGGCTGAAGGAGCCGAGGGAGCGGGTCATGCTCATGTAGTCTCCGGTGAGGTACTTGGTGCGGTAGCGTTCGGCAGCCAAGGGGATGTTCTTCTCGTAGCCGCCCATGGCGGAGTTGTTGAGGATGACGGTGATGCTGGGGATTTTTTCGCGCACGGCGGTCTCGAAGTCGATTCCGGCCATGCCGACGGCAGTGTCGCCCATGACGTTGATGCATTGCTTGTTCGGGGCAGCCAGTTGCGCCCCCAAGGCCAAGCCCAAGCCGGTGCCCAACTGGGTGGAGTTTCCCCACCCGATGTAGGTGCGGGGCTGGGTGGTCTGCCAGAAGGGGACCATCTGGTCGCGGGGATTGCCGGAGTCGTGGGTGATGATGGTGTTGCCGACATCGACGGTCTGCAGCAGGTCCCATATGACGCGGTAGGGGTTGAGGGGCACCTGCTCGGAGGTGAGGCGCTCGTTCCACTGGGCCAGCCATTCCTGCTTGACCGACCCGATTTCGGCCGCCGTGCCATTGGAGCCGTTGGCGTGAGCAGGGCCGTTGGCCCCGGCTTGGGACTTCACTTCGTCGATGATCTGGCGCAGGACGAGCCTGGCATCGCCGATGATGGCGAGGTCGATGGGGTACTCGCCGTTGATGTCCTTGGGGTCGTTGGTGGACTGGACGATGACCTTGCCAGGGGGGACTGCAGCTGAGGCGAGGGTCTTCTGGAAGCTGGTGCCGATGCCGAATACCAGATCGCACTTGCCGAGGAAATGGTTGACCATGCGGGTCTGGGTGTTGCCCCCGGCACCGAGGGCGAGGGGATGGTTTTCGGGGAAGGAGCTCTTGCCCAAAGTGGTGGTCATCACCGGGGCCTGCAGGAGCTCGGCGAGTTCCACCAACTCGTCCGTGGCCTCGGCGTAGAGGCAGCCTTGGCCGGCGTAGACCAAGGGCAATTTGGCCCCCAGCAGGGCACGGGCTACGTCGGCGACGTCGCGGGGGTCGCCAGCACTGCGGATGGGGCGCACGGGGTTGTACTGGACAGAGTCGTCGGCGGGGGCAATGGCCACGTCGCCGGGCACTTCCAGCATGACGGGGGAGGGTCTGCCGGAACGCAGGTAGGTGAAGGCACGGCGCATCATCTCGGGCACGCGCTTAGGGGAGTTGATAAGCTCGGCCCACTTGGTGACATGACGGTAGTTGTCCATGCCGGAGAAGTTGGATGGGGTGCCCAGCTTGTCGGTGCCTGCCTGACCGGGGAGGACGAGGATGGGGGTGGAATCGGCATAGGCTTGGGCGATGCCACCGAAGGCGTTCTCGATGCCCGGCCCGGCCTGAACGGTCAGAACGCCGGTGCGCCGACCGTTGAGGGTGCGGGTGTAGCCGTCGGCCATGTTGACGGCGCATCTTTCCATGCGGGCGACGACGGGGCGTATCTCCGCCCCAGCGGCCGCGTCGATGATGGGGCTGTTGGGGAAGCAGAAGAGGAACTCCACTCCCTCCTGCTTCAGGATATCGGCGATGGCGTTGCGTGCTTCCACAGTGAGGCTCCTGTTCCAGCCGGAGCCAAGGGTTCCGGCCAATTGGGTCTGCTTGGGGTACTGTAAGCGAGGCAGGGAGGCAAGACAAGCGCAAGGGCTGGGGGGGTGGGTGTTCTTCGGTGCTGCGGGCTTTCGAGTTTCCGCGTTGACCCGAACCCATGGCCCGGCTACACTCGCGCCTTGGGGCCACGGGAGTTATGGGCCCCGCTTATATGGTGCGGGCTCCGCCATTACGGTGTTGATGCCAAGGTCTCTCCAAGGGGTGGAATTGTTCCAAGCGGTATTGAAGAGGGCGTTCTGGGCCGCCGAGGCGACTCTGCAGGTGAATCGCGGGGTCATCGCTGCTTTTGCGGGGGTGCGGGCGCACCAGAGGACGTCGCTGGCCCTGCGGTACTGGGGGTGGCGGAAGTTCTTCAATCTCATTCTGGTGGAGTTGCAGTTGCGGTTCGGGGGCTCCCGGGTCTGGGGATACCCCTTCGAGTGGGAGGTCGATACCACCAACATATGCCAACTGAAATGCCCTCTGTGTCATACGGGTCTGGGTACGGTGCATCGCGACAAGGGAGTGATGCATTTCAACACGTTCGCTTCCATCGTGGACCAGATCAAGGGCTACTGTGTCTGGCTCAGCCTCTACAGTTGGGGCGAGCCTTTCCTCAACCGGGAGATTGACCGGTTCATCGCCCATGCCCACGAGAGGCGGATTGCCACGATTGTCAGCAGCAACCTGAACAAGCCGTTGACGCCGGAAATGGCGGAGAGGCTGATCAGGTCGGGCCTCGATGTGCTGATCGTTTCGCTGGACGGAACCACGCAGGATGTCTACGAGGTGTACCGGGTGACGGGCCACCTGGAGCGGGTGATGGACAACCTGCGTTTGATCGTGGAGACGCGCAAGCGACTGGGGTCCAAGACGCCCTTTTTGGAATGGCAATACATCGTCATGCGCCAGAACGAACACCAGGTGGAAGACGCCAAGCGCATGGCGGAGGAGTTGGGGGTGGACACCATCACCTTCAAACGGGTGGATTTCCCGCATGGTTCGGAGGACATCGAACTGGCCCGACAGTGGTTGCCAAGGGCGGAACTGGAGGCGCGCCTGGCCAACCCCTTCCGCAAGCCCTACGCCGAGGACGGGGCCCGCTGCTGGAGGCTGTGGCGCAGTGCGGTGGTGAACTGGGACGGCGGGTATGCTCCGTGCTGCTACCTGACAGACGCGGCGGACGATTTCGGTGACGTGCGGGAGCACACAATCAAGGAGATATGGAACAACCGGCAGTACCGCACGGCGCGGGGCCTCTTCGGCAAATCAGAGGTGCCCCGTGAGTACGTGGGTTGCATCGATTGCAGCGTGTACACCGGTTCCAGGGCAGCCAAGTCTCATGATCCTTCCAACATGCCCCGCAGGAACGGTCACAGGCCCGGTGCCCGGGTGCCCCTGCCACTGAAGGTGACGGGTAACGAGGAGGACGGGTACGTCCCGGAAACGGAGAGGGTTGGGGCAGGGGAGGGAGTCCGGGCTGCAAGCGGTGACTGCTGAGAACATCGCTGGGATCCCGGTTTCGTGACCCTGGCTGGTTCGGGAGCGGGACGTCTGTCTTCACGCCTGGAAATCAAGGGCTGTAGCCTGAGGGGGGCACGGGCGGGCTGGATTCCTTGACGCTCGCGGTGATGTGTTCCAAGAGGAACAGGAAGTCGTTGTAGGAGTCCAAGTCGCCGAGTTCGCCTTCGAGGGTGCGCAGTTGTCGCAGCAGTTCTGTGAGCCCGGAATGGGCCTCTCCGCCCTGGTCTGCCAGAGAGTCGGGCAGGCCTGAATACAAGTCGGCTGCCAAGGCGACGATGGCACCGAAGTGGGCCAGAGAGCCCTGCCGTCCTTGGATACCAGGAGCGGGCCTGCCGACCAGGGTCGCACTCTGGGTGCGGGAGTCGCCAGTGGCTGGCTCCACCCAGCGCAGTTCCACGCGCCCGAGTTGGATATCGTCGAGGGAGCCAGCGTCTTCTGCAAGTTCGAGTTCGTAGAGAACGGTGGTGGCTGCGCCGGAGTGTATCTCGGCAAACTCCTTGCGGTCCTGGGTAAAGGTGTCGTCGGGTGTCACCCGGTTTTCGTAGCCGACGATGCGCCACCGCTCCACCGTCGAGGTATCCCAGGTGACTTGGG
>JAAXIE010000222.1 GCA_012270525.1 Dehalococcoidia bacterium
ACCCTGGACACAATGGAAGACGAGGTGAAGCGGGAGACCCTGCAGGCAGCCGAGATGGACAAGCCGATGAACGAGATCAGCGAGACCTCCCGCAACGCCTTCCGCGGTCGGCGTACTGCCTATAGAGTCGACCACGCCAGGGAATGGGGCAACGTCATCGCCAACGCCTTCACCTCGGTGGTAAGGGACGGCTTGTCCCTGCCCGCCGATCAACGCCCCGCCGAGGGCGGTACGGAATGGCCTCCACAATAATCGTCCCTTGTAGTCCCTGAAGGCGCATGAGTCGAATGGACCATAGTAAGTTGCCCCTGCCCTTGGAGGGCATAAGGGTGGTGGACTGCACCCACATCGTAGCCGGTCCCTTCTGCTCCATGCTCTTGGGTGACGCCGGTGCGGAAGTCATCAAGATCGAAAGGCCGGGCGTGGGCGACCGCTCCCGCCTCAATCGGTCCCACCTCCAGGACAAGGACGGCTCTACGGTCAGCGGCCGGTTCCTGGCGATCAACCGCAATAAGAAAAGCCTTGCGCTGGATATGGCCCATCCCCGAGGTAAGGAGTTGTTTCGGCAGTTGGTCGCCGTGTCGGACGTGGTGCTGGACAACTACGGCCCTGGTGCCCTGCAACGCTTGGGGTTCGGTTACGACCGCTTGCAGAGCATCAATCCCTCTGTGGTCTATGCCAGCATTACCGGCTACGGCAACACCGAGGCCCAGCGTGGCCCCTACTCCAGTTGGGCGGCCCACAACCCCTGTGTCCAGGGCATGGCGGGCTGGATGAACATCACCGGTGGCCCCGATGGTCCGCCGGAAATGGTGGGAGACAACATCGGGGACTCGGTCCCTGCCGTTTGGACAGCCTACGGCGTAATGCTGGCATTACAGACCCGCAACCGCACCGGTCTGGGCCAGCATGTGGACGTGGCCATGTACGACTGTATGATGATGCACAACACCTCCGTATTCCCCTTCTACCAGGTGGATGGCAAGGCACCCGGCCGGCAGAGAGAGAACATGACCAGTGCCCAGCTCGCGTTGGAAGCCAGCGATGGTTACGTGGTGCTGGCTGGGGCCATAGGCGAGGAGAAATGGGAAGCCCTGTGGCACCGCGTGGGGCACCCCGAACTGACCGAGGACCCCCGCTATCTCGGTCGGGACGTGGAAGGGCCTTTCTACTTGGACGTGATTCGCCCTACGCTCGAGGAGTGGACCACTCGCCATCCCAAGCGAGAGGTAACCGACCTGCTCCTGGAGTTAGGCTTCTCCGCCTCGATGGTCCAGGATGCCGAGGACATGATGGCCTGCCCTCACCTGGAAGCGCGGGAAATGTTCGTCGACCTCGACTACCCGGCAACAACGGGAAGCTTCAAAGCCCCATCCACACCGGTCAAGCTCTCCGCCTCCCAAGCAATGCTGGTACAGCGCCCGCCCTCCTTGGGGGAGCACACCAAAGAAGTCCTCCAGGGGCTGCTGGGGCTGTCATCCTCCGAGATAGGCATCCTGCACCAGCAGGGCGTGGTCTAGCGACCCCGTGCCCTCCGGTTGCCACTAACCTCGCGCCTCTCCCCGCCGTTCCCTCTAGGGGGCGGACACTACAGTGGCAGGTACACCGCTTCGCCGGTCTGGGCGCTCCGGGCCACTGCCTCGCTGAACTCCATGTACTGGACCCCATCCTCGAAGGAGGTCCGAGTCACCTTCTCCAAGCCCCGAATGGCGTTGACGAACTCCTCCTCGGCGCGCCACGTGTAGCGCTTCTCCTCGGGGTTGGGGACTTCCTTCAGTTCGGTGTCGCCACGCTTCCCAGCGTACACGTTGGCACCTTCGCAGTGGATCGTTCCTTCGCTGCCAAACAGCCATATCTCGTGCTGCGGACCCATTCCTGATACAGAACTGACGTTCATGTGCATCTGCGCCCCACAGGCCAAATCCGCCAGGATGTCCACCAATTCGGGAAGGCGCACCGACCGCAGATTCCCCGCCTCGTCCCTTCGCTGGGTGGTGAACGTGCGGGTGTTCGCCATAACCTTGATGGCGGGGCCCAGCCAGCGCATCATCGACTCGTACTCGATGCCGACACTGAGGGCGTTGTAGCCGCTGACGTCAGCATCCATCCGCCAGTGGAAGGGAGCGTCCGGGTTGCTGAAGGCTTGGTGGGGCTGTCGGCCAATCGGCAGGGCTCTTATATCCACCGAGAGGACGTCTCCCAGGTACCCGCTGTTGATCATCTCGATGAGCAGGTTGTCCACGGCAAAGGTGGGCGGACCGGGGACGATCTGGGTGACGAGATGGGGCTTGCTCCGGGCCGCATCCAGCATGATGCGGGCTTCTTCAGCATTCATCGCCATGCGCCCCTCGGTGAGCACATGCTTGTCGGCTTCAAGAGCAGCCAGGGTGATGGCGCAATGCATGTAGGGCCAGGTGCCGATGCAAATGGCGTTGGTATCGCTGGACTCCACTAGGTCCGTCCATGTGTCGTACACCGTGGGGATTTCCATCTCGGCGGCGGCCCGCTCGCTGGATTCCCGGCTGCGGTTCACTACGCTCACCACCTCGACCTCCGGCATGCCCCGGAGTCCCGGCAGGTTGCGGGAGCGCACGATGCCACCCGCACCCACTATTCCAACTCGAATGGCTCCATCGGCCATCTTGTTCCTCCTCGCGATGGGCTATGCGATACGCATGGTTTGGGTTCGGCGGGATTATATGTCAGCTACAAGGTACAGTCTAGGAGCAGCCGATCGGCGGTACTCGTCATGAGGACCTCACGAGGCGCGAGTCCCAAACCGGCCATCGTCTGGCATCCCGCCATCAGTGCGGTATCGTACGATGTTGCACTGAACAGGTGGGTCGGGCAGGCGCAATCACTGCTGCCGAAACCCGGGAAGGCAGGCGAAAGGGCAACGCCCAAGCCCTCGGCCAAACGACATTCCAGACGTTCGTCGGTGAGCGCGACCACCGCCCCGCGCAGAGCACCTGATGCCAGAAGAACGTCCACGTGCCACCGCAGCGGGGCACTGGTTCGCGTTCCGTAGTCGGAATGCCTCTGGATGCGCTTCAGGCCTGCCGGACCTTGGGCTGAGCCCACGTAGACGTACCATCCACTGAAGTCGAGCGTCCCCAGCCTGCCCACCAGCAGCCTGCCATGCACTTCCAACAGCAGCAGATAGAGGCCCTTATCGCGGCTGGCGAACCTCATTGAGGTCAATTATACGTGGCTGGCCAGCTATACTCAGCTTTACACAGATAGGTGGTCGCAGTATCCTACGGCTGCCCAATAGAGCTCCACACTACTGGATGCGTGCGAGACAGCAATTGCAGTTCCGGGCCCCAAGAGGCACAGCCGACCTTCTGCCCCAGCAGCAGAAATACTGGCGCTACATCGAGCGGACCTGCGTCGGACTGGTCCAGCAGTACGGCTTCTCCCGCCTCGATACGCCCGTGTTCGAAAGCTCGGCCCTGTTCGACCGCTCAGTGGGTGCCGGAACCGACATCGTGGAGAAGGAGACCTACACCTTCTCCGACCGTGGTGGCGACCTGCTGACCCTTCGTCCTGAAGGCACCGCCCCGGTCTGCCGCGCTTACCTGGAGCACGGCATGCACAACCTGCCCCAGCCCGTGCGCCTCTACTACTTCTGTCCCGTCTTCCGGTACGAGAGGCCCCAAGCCGGCAGATACCGCGAGCATCACCAGTTCGGCGTGGAGGTGGTGGGAGACCCCGATCCCTCAGTGGATGCAGAGGTGATCGAAGTAGCTTGGCGTCTGGTGCGACAGTTGGGACTCATCGATGTCACCCTGTACGTGAACAGCATCGGCGACCGCCAGTGTCGCCAGGCCTATATCGATGCCCTGCGCGACTACTACCGCTGGCACCACGACAACCTCTGCCCTGATTGCCGTCAGCGGCTGGAACGCAACCCGCTCCGCCTGCTGGACTGCAAACGCGAGGGATGCCAGCAGTTCGGGAACGAGGCCCCCCGCTCGGTAGACCACTTGTGCGACGACTGCCAAGCACACTGGGACCGTTTGATGCAGTATCTGGCGACAATGGAGATTCCCTACAGGGTCGACCACCGTCTGGTGCGGGGCTTGGACTACTACACCCGGACCGTCTTCGAGATACAGCCTCAGCAGGAAGGTGGCCAGAGTACCATAGTTGGCGGTGGCCGGTACGACGGCCTCATTGAGGAAATTGGGGGCAGGCCCACGCCAGGCATAGGTTTTGCCACCGGCATGGAAAGGCTCTCCCTCAACTTGCAACGCCAGGAGGTGCCGGTCGACGATGAGCCGTCTCCGGACTACCTCGTGGTCAGTGTGGGCGAGGCAGCCCGTGAAGCAGCTCTGGACGTTGCCTTCCGCATGAGGCAGCAGGGGACGGGGGCTATCCTCGGCTCGGCTGGGCGTAGCCTCAAGGGGCAGTTGCGCCAGGCCAACGCTCTATCCATTCCGTATGTCGCTATAATTGGCGAGGACGAGGTGGCTGCCAACACTATCACCATCAGGGACATGGCCACCGGTGGCCAGGAGCGTCGTCCGGTCTCCGAATTCCTGCAGCAACTTCAGGTGTTTTGATTTGGCATCTACCCGTAAAGCGACTGTTGCTATCAGGCTCGGTAACCGTGGCTATCCTGTGTGCAATTGGCGCCCTGTGTTGGGGGCTGCACAGAACCGGCCCGACTTTCGTTGAACCGCTCTGGGTAATCGATAGGTCCAACGACGCAGAATTAGTGGGCTGGGCTGAAGATGTCTTCCTTGGAAGAGTCGCTAGGAAGCTGGGGCAAATTGAGGAGTGTGGATGGCCGGATACACAGTTTGAGGTACATGTCTTGGAGGTGATTAAGGGATCTCTTTCAGGGGTTGTGACTGTCAACCAACAGGGCGGCTATCGCAAGGACGGCAGCATATACCGCGTGGACGGAGATATTGCTCAGCTCGATCCCGCAGGGTGTTACCTGTTCGTTACACGGCATCTAGCCGAGAAGGGCTGGCACACCTTGGTCCCTCAATATGGCAACATCAAGCTTCAACTACCTCTTGGGGCTGGCATGGCCAAAAAGGAAATACTAACTAGCTCAGCTGCCGAAACCCTGCGTTCCAGGTTCACTGCTGCAGTCGCAAACCAGATGCCCTTTGTCCCCTAGGGATGACGTCAAAGCTTACAAGTGCTCCGCAAGCCCACGGTGTTATCTGGAAGCCATTGTAACCATGCTTCCGGGCTGACACGGAAGCTCTCAAGCCTTAGAATCCGCAAGTAGGCAGCACGGGAGGAGACAGACATGGAAAGAGCCGTAGACCTGAGCCACCCCTGGAACATTCACTCGCCTCCGTGGATGGGGTACGACTCGCCCCGGTTGTGGTACACCCAGCGTCATTCCATGGGAGGGGTGGTCAGCCAGTGGCTCTCAACTCCCCTTCACGTGGGGACCCATCTCGACTCCGAGATGCACGGCTACAGTGGCGGCCGGGATATCGGCAGCGTGCCCTTGGACCGCCTGTACGGCGATGGCGTGGTGGTGGACATCAGCCACGAGGTGGGTGCCTTCGACCTGATCACCGTGGACCACATCACCAGGAACGCCGATGTGCGCAAAGGTGACATCCTGATCATCCATACCGGCTGGCACAAGTACTACCAGGGTGGCAGCGCGGAGGACGAGGAGACCTACTTCTGTCGTCATCCCGGCCCCTACAAAGAGGTGTCCGACTGGTTCATCGAGATGGAACTGAAGTGGACCGGCACCGACACCGGGTCGGGAGACCACCCCATGAACACCGCGATACGCAATCTGCGCCCTGACATCCGGGCCGAGTACGAGGAGAAGATCGGCCGTTCGGTGGACGAGCAATTCCCCATGCGCGATTATTTCTACATGCACCGAGCTCCCTTCCGCAAGGGCATCATTCACGTGGAAAACGTGGGTGGGGACATCGAGCAGGTGCTGAACAAGCGTTGCAAGATAGGAGCCTTTCCTTGGCGGTTCGAAGGCGGAGAGGGTGCCATGTGCCGGGTGGTAGCCTTCTTGGACGAATAGGCTGCTTTCCCCGGAGCGAAGGAGCGTTGCGCCGATGAAGGCCACCCAACACCAAGGCAGGAGGGTTCTATACCTGACCGTCGAGCCGGACGACTACGACGCCAGCCTGCAGTATCCCCTATTCATCCTGTTGCACGGGTTCGGGGCCAACATGCAGGACTTGGCGTCGCTGGCTCCAGCCATAAACCGCGAGGGCTACGTCTACGCCTGCCCGCAGGCCCCGATGTCCTTCCAGTTTGGCCCGGGTATGGTGGGGTACGGCTGGACACCTCGCGGCGCAGAAGCCACCGTCGAGGATGTCCGGCGGGCGGAAGAAGCCTTGGACACCTTCTTCGTGGAAATCATGGAGAAGTACAAGGTCGCGCCCGGCAGGGCCATCCTCAGTGGCTTCTCGCAGGGTGGGGGCATGACCTACCGGTGCGGGCTGCGCCAGCCCAATCTGTTCGCTGGCCTGGCCGTCCTCAGCGGGACCCTGCCCGATACCGAGTCACTGCGGAAGAGGCTGCCGGGAGATCGAGGGCAGCCCATCTTCGTAGCCCATGGAACGTTGGATGCCGTCCTTCCTGTCGATAGAGGGCGCGCCGCCCACCAGTTTCTCGAGGCCGAGGGTTACCAGCCACGGTACAGGGAATACCCCATGGCCCACGAAATCAGCCCCGATGTGCTGGCCGACTTGGTGGACTGGGCATCCGGCGTGCTGCCGCCCCTGTCACGCGCGTAAGCTTCCCGGCGATGCTCCGGGCTTGCGAAACATGTGAAGAAAGTTGCGACGGTGGGCCCAGTTGTGGGCACGGCGCAGGGCCTCCACCGGTATGGTCTGCCCGTTCTCGTAGGTGACTCGTATCGTATCGTAGCCGGGTCCCACTGGGGCCGGAACGTCCTCGATGTACGCCGTCTCGCACCCCTGCGCTTTCAGGTACTGCTCCAGTGCTTCCAGTCCCCTGACCTTGCTGTTGCGGTGCCGGTAGATGTTCAGTTCGTAGCTGCCTATCATTTCGTCGAAGTGGAGGTCGGCACCTCCGCCTCCCCCTTCGCGCACCTGTCTGCGGTTTACTCTTCCCCGTAAGTCCATAGTCCGCCCATTTTAATCACCATATTGGCAATTGGTGAAGACACGTTCGATCCCAAGGTCGCCATGTCAGTTGAACTCCCGTAGCTGCCTCTGGGTCACTAGTATCGCGAAAACGGTGAACAGCAGCAGTCCTGCGAGGATGGCGAGGGTGATCTCGCCACCGAGGTACTCCGAGGCCAAGCCTGCCGGGAGGACTCCTAGGGGCATCAGGCCAAAGTTCATCATGAAGACACTCCATACCCGGCCACGGTAGGCGTCCTCGGCCACCTCCATGACCAAGGCTTGGTTCAGGGCGCGCCGCCCGGAGTCCCCCAACCCCAGGAGTAGCATCAAGCCCACAGCCAACAGGTAGTAAGGCAACAGGGCTACCGCCAGCAAGGCGAAGCCCGACATGGCACCCCCAACCAACAGCAATAGTCCGCGCCGCCACTGGCCGATGGCGGCGATGAACAGCGAACCAGCCAGCGTGCCCACGCCCATCATTGTCAGCAAGAGACCCATATCGTCGGGCCCTCGATGGTACACATCGACTATGAAAACCGGCATGAGGAACCTGAAGGGCATNNATGTACGACAAGCCAGCCTTGATGTCGCTCAGCATCGTCGTCCGGCCGCTTCCCTTGGCGTCGATGCGGGGCAGGAAGGTAGTGAGCAGCACCGAGAAGAGAAAGAGTCCCGTGATCAGGTAATAGGCACCGTCGGGTCCCAGGAAGGCGTATACGTTGCCAGCCAGAACCGGGGCGAGCATGGTTGCAGCACTCATTCCGGCAGCATTCAAAGCCACGGCGTTGGCCAATTGGTGCTGTCCAACGAGGTGCGGGATCATCGCCTGCCTCGCTGGCATCAGGAACGACACGAGGGCCCCGTGAATGATGGCTCCACCGAGAAGGTGGTACCAGGTAATCGTATCGGTGGTGAGGGAGAGAGCGATGAACAGGGCCAGCAGAGCCAGCAGGACTTGGTTTAGTTGGATTATGCGCTTGCCATCCAGCCTGTCAGCGATCGCTCCGCCAAACAGGGCCAGCACCAGAAGGGGCAGAGCGTTGGCGGCACTGACAATGCCCAGTATGGCTGCATTCTGGTCCGTGAGGTCGTAGACCAGATAGGCGCGCGCCAGCATCTGCATCTGCATGGCCGCCATCCAGGCCAGCATGCTGAACCATAGCAGGCGAAAATCGCGGTTCTCCAGAGAGGAGAAGGTACGGCGCCAAGCGGTCCTTGGGGAGCTCGATAGTTCGGCTGGGTCGCGGATGGCTGTGTCAGTCCAGGATGACCAGTGGCGAGCGGACTCCCGGGGTCCGGCCCACCTGTCGTCCATGGGTCAGGGCTAGGGTGCGGTAGATGATGTGCGCGAACTTGGTGAAGGGCAGGTAGGTGAACAACATGAAGTAAAACATCAGGTGCACCATGTACCACCAGTACGAGGCAGTGGCCAACTCACTGTAGCGGAGGATTTCGACTACGAAACCGGTTATGGTCACAGCGTAGAGGGCACCCACGAAATACCAGTCGAAATAGTTGCTTCGTCCCACCTCGTCACGCTTGGCCAGCCGCCTCCACGATACCCAGGTCAGGCCGAAGAGCAGGAGTCCTCCCCCGAGGTTCCCCAGCACCTTGATGGGGTCCCAGGGAAGGCGTGCAAGTTCCCAACCCAGGATAGTGGAATATACGAAAGCCCCGACGGTGGCAGCGAACAGCAGCAGGAATCCCCACAGGATACCAGCATGCGCGTGCCCCCGTGCCTTGTTTCTCTTGCAGAGACGGAACAACCGGTGGCTGAGAATATCGTAGATAGTCAACCCCAAGCTTATGACGAAGGGCTTTCTGACCGCAGGCGGGTCGACTTCGTTGTCACGTATGCCCTTCCAGAAACGCCAACCGCCCCAAGAACCTACCACCAAGGCAAAGCCAAGGGATATGATAGTGAACAGACTGATCCAGATGTGCTCGATGAACTCTTTGAACAGGATTGGCCTGCCGAATTCCGCCCTGAGTTCTTCTTCCGCTGGGAAATCAAGCCCGCCTTGCGGGATGATATTCGCCGCCAGCACCATCAGGAAAGTCAGCAGCAGGGGAGGGATGAAAGCCAGGGGCAGGTAGCGAAACACGCCTGTGACCTTGGAGAAGACGTCAGGAAGCGAGTACTGCTCAATCTGGTAGTGGCGTAGCACCGCCATCAGATCGCCGGGCTTGGCATCCCGTGGGCAATGAATTGAGCACTCGTTGCACTGGTGGCAGAGCCAAGCGTCGCCATCGGCGAGGAGGCGATCAGTCAGACCCCACTGCGCCCAGACCATCTCCTTGCGCGGAAAGGCTTGGGTATCAGGGGTCTCAGGGCACACCACGGAGCAGGTGCCGCACTGGTAACAGCGCTGCATGTCGTCGGCCCCGAAAGCGAGTATCTTGCGGACCAGCTCGCTGTCGGGCCTGGTGGGCGTCCCTGCTGCTACCTGACCTGCCATGTATCCTGCTGGCTCCGCCTAGATGAAGCCCTTGTAGGGGTTGGGGCCGACGGCTTTCATCTCTTCCACGAACTCGCCCACCAGTTGGGGGAGCTGGTTGTAGTCGGTGATCTCCAGTTCCACCATCTTGACGCGTTCCGGTTCCAGCATCTGGCGGGTCAGGGTCTCCTGTATGTTGGCCAGCCTGCGAGTCGCTAGTTCGCTGCCATGGATGAAATGGCACTGGTAATCATCGCCCGTCTTGCAGCCCAGGAGCAGTACGCCATCGACCCCCTCGGAGAGGGCGTCGGTGACCAGCACGATATTCAGGGAGCCCAAGCAGCGCAGGGGCACCACGCGCACGCTGGCGTCGGACTGGAGGCGGTTGATTCCCGCCATGTCGATCGCGGGGTGGGCATCGTTCTCACAAGCGAAGGCGATGACTCGCGGGATGCTCTCGTCTTCAGGGAACTTGATGGCCCGCACCATGCTGGAGAGTTGCTCCACGCTATAGTCCTCGAAGGAGATGACCCGCACCGGGCAGGCACCCATGCAGATGCCACACCGACGACACCGGGAGGAGTTGAGCGTGGGGTAACGTCGCTCGTCCAGCTCGATAGCCCCGAAGGGGCACTCCTCGGTGCACCGTCCACATTGGGTGCATCCCTGCAGCAGGGTGAAGGGTAGCGACAGGTCGCGGGAGCGGGGGTGCACTGCCTCGCCTTGGCTGATGAGTTCCAAGCTCTGCATCGCCTTGAGAGCGGCCCCGGTGGCATCCTCCGCTGCTGCGTTGGCGTCCATTGGCTCCCGCACGCACCCGGCAGCATAGATACCGGTCCGGCGCGTTTCGTAAGGGAAGCAGATGAAGTTGGAGTCGGCGAATCCGTGCTGGTTCAGGGGTATCTGTGGGCCTTGAAGGTACTCGAGGTGCAGCACCTCTTCTCCTGCGGTGCTGGGGGACATGCCCCGCGACAGCACCACCATGTCCACCTGTATCCTCACGTCACCGCCGATGAGGCTGTCCTTGAGATCCAAGACCAGATCGCCCCGGTCACCTTCGTTTACTCCAGCGACCTCGGCCTTGGTCAGAACGACGCCGGGGTGCTGCTGTACCTCGCGGTAGAAGAGCTCCATCTGGCCCGGAGTCACCATGTTGTCGTAGATGATGTAAGCCAGGGCACCGGGGTTCTGCTCGGACACATAGAGGGCCTGCTTGAGGGCTACCAGGTCGCTGACGCTGGAGCCATAGGAGAAGGCGTTGTCGGGACGCTGCACGAAGGCGACGCTCTCCACCTCCTTGCGGTCCGATGGCCTGCGTATCGTCCCTCGGCTTGCCAACTCCTCCATGGCGATGCTATCCACGACGTTGGCGTACCTCCCAAGGCCCAAGTCCTCCATTTGGCTCGAGTCATGGGGCTGCCAGCCAGTGGCCATCACCACGGCTCCGACCGCTATTTCGGAGGACTCGTCATGATTTCGCAGCGTTACGGTGAACCCACCCGGCTTTCCTGATATCCGTTCGACCTCCGTGGAGGTCAGCAC
>JAAXIE010000189.1 GCA_012270525.1 Dehalococcoidia bacterium
TGGGACGCCACCCACGACATCCCCTGGCATGAGTTGCCGGAACTGCCGGAAGAGATCGAGCGGGCGGTCTGCCAGCTCATGACCTTTCTGGTGGAGAACGAATATGTTGCGTTGGCCATACCGGCCAAGTTCATTCCACAGATCGATCCCCACTACACCGAAGTGTCCCTTCTACTTGCGACCCAGGTAAAGGACGAAGCGAGGCACATCGAGGTGTACACCAAGCGGGCCCTGGCGAACGGCGGAGGGCTGCAGTACGTTTCTTCCACCACCCAGTGGGCCCTGAAGAGCCTGACCTCACAACAGAACTATCTGAAGGCTTCCTTCCTGCTGCACCTGCTGGGAGAGGGAACCTTCCTGGAACTACTGAAGTTTATCGAGGAGATCGCGCCGGACCCGGTGACGCGGGAGATACTGGTGCGGACGCGGCAGGATGAGGCGCGACACGTGGCATACGGCGTGGCGCACGCGCGTCAGCTGCTGCAGGAAGAGCCTTCCATGGCCGAGGTCCTGCAGGAAGCGGCGGAGGAGCGGTCCTCGTTCCTGCGAGCGACATCGGGCATCAACCCGTTTGTGCAGCGGGCGTTGGGCATTCTTGCAGGCGGAGGAACGAGCGAGGAGCAGTTCCAGCACGGGCTGGAGCGGGTGCGTGAGTTCTACCAGAAGCTGCACCAGACACGGGTCAACCGGCTGATGGTGGCGGGACTGCCGGAGGCGGCGGCGCGTCGCATATCGGAACTGCACGGGGTGGGTGGACAGGCCTACATGTAAACGGGTCTGTCGGTAACGTAACGCACAGAAATAGCAAGCCACAGGAGGAGAGCATGGCCCAGGTAAGACTGAACAACCTGGATATCGAGAAGATCCAGGCGTTGGTCAAGGAGATGCAGGACAACCCGCAGGTTTACCAGGATATGGCCAATTCGGGATGGAACACGCGGGTGCAGTGGCAGGGAGGCTTCCAGCACTCGGTGTTCGCGCGGCAGTTGCCGCCGACCACGCTGGACGAGCCTGCCGAGGTGGCCGGAGGCGACCGCGGGCTGAGTCCTCACGAGGCCATCATGAGTTCGGTGGGTGCCTGCGTGGCGACTGGTTTCGTGGCCCAAGCGACGTCCCGTGGGGTGAAGGTGGAGTCGCTGGAGGTGCAGGTGGACGGCAAGCTGAACCTGCCGGTCTTCTTCGGTCTGGCGGAGGGGAACCCTGGCTACGACGAGATGGCGGTGACGGTGTATGCCCAGACCGACGCGTCGCCGGAGGTCCTGCAGGAGATTTATGACAAGGCGGTAGGCCTGTCGCCGGTGCTGAACACGGTGCAGCGCGGGGCCAAGGTGACGACGACCCTGCGCAGTTCCAGTTAGGGCCACACGAACTGTGCGTTACGAGGTGGAGGTGGTGCGGGACGCGCCTCTGCTGCACCGGCAAGCTATCTATGAAGCCAACCAGGAACAGGAGACACTGGTGCGCGAGCTGGTTCTCGCAGAATACAGGGTATTGCCGGAGAAGGCCTTCCCGCGATGATGGCGTGGAGTCGAAGGCTTCCCTTTGAAGCAGGATACAGGCACACAACGAATCGAGGTCTGATGTGAGCGGTCTGCCGCTGTTTCCGGTGACGGTAGTAGGAAGCTGGCCCCGTCCCCGCTGGCTGTTGGATGCGCTGCGGCAACGCCAAGCAGGACGCATCACGTTCGCCGAGTTCAACGATGTGGCCGACAAGGCGGTCCTGGAGTGCCTGAAGTACCAGGAGGATGCTGGGGTCGACATCGTGAGCGACGGGGAGCAGAGGCGGGACAACTTCTACTCCTTTGTGGTGGAGAAGCTGGACGGGGCCCAGTTGATGAGCCTCGCCGAACTGATGAACCACGTGGAGGACAAGGAGAGCTTCGACGCCATACTGCGGAGCATGGATGCCCCGGCGTTCGCCATCCACAACACCACGGTGGTGGACAAGGTGGGGCGCCGGGAACCCCTAGCCCTTGACGAGTACCTGTTTCTCAAGGAGCACACCGACCGTCCCATCAAGATAGCCCTGCCGGGCCCGTACCTGCTGACACGCTCGATGTGGGTCAAGGGGGTGTCGGACACGGCGTACCCGACGATGGTGAGCTTGGCGGCGGACTTGGTCAGCATCCTGCGGGAAGAGCTTGTTGCGTTGCGGGATGCGGGATGCGAATTCGTGCAATTCGACGAGCCGGTTCTGACGGACGTTATGTTCCGACCGGAGGTCAAGGAGCGGACGTTCATGTGCGCATCCATGGCGGCGTCATCGGGCGACCCAAGGGCGGAGATGGTGCGGGCGATGCGGTTGATGAACGACGTGACGCGGGGCATCGACGGGGTGAAGATGGGGGTGCACATCTGCCGGGGGAACTGGAGTCGCAAGGAGGAGGCCCTGCTGAACGGGGCCTACACGCCACTGCTGCCGTACGTCACCAACTATGAGATCGACCAGCTTGTGCTGGAGTATGCCACGCCGAGGGCAGGAGAGGTGGAGGGGTTTCCGGCTTCGAACCGGGTGCAGGAGATCGGGCTGGGGGTGGTGAACCCGCGGATCGACGAGATGGAGTCGGTGGACTACGTGGTGGGAAAGGTGGAAGAGGCCCTGCAGCATTTCGAGCCCCAGAACGTGTACCTGAACCCGGACTGCGGGTTCGGTACCTTCGCCGAGCGGCCGATGAACCCGCCGGAGGTGGCCTTCCGCAAGCTGGAGGTGATTTCGGAGGCGGCGGAGCGGTTGCGGGCGAGGTATGGGTGAGTCTCTTATTTGTGCGAGGTATACATCAATGTACGAACCCGACGAGGACGAACGCATCGACTCAAAGGAAGTCCCAGACATCATGTACGACCGTTTGACGACAGACCCGAGCACATCATCTGTGCCCAACTCCCTACCGGTCTTGTTCTTCGGAGACATTTTCGAGGCGAAGATAGTGACTATTGGCATCAATCCTTCACCGCGGGAATACCTAAACTCCCGTGGCAAAGAGTTGGTCGGTTCCCAGCAACGGCTTCACACGCTAACGTCAGTGGGCGCGACGAACCGTGCCTCACTTTCGGACTACCAATGCCGTGGTGCCATCGACGCTATGCGCATGTATTTTAGAGCTAACCCGTATAACCAGTATTTTGATCGGTTGGATAATGTGCTAATGGGCTGCAACTATCAAGTGTACTTGGACGGGGAAATAGCGCATGCAGATTTGGTTCAAGAAGTGACCGACAAGCCGTGGGGCGACTTGGAAGCTGTGGACAAAGAGCAACTATGGGCATCCGATCCAGACTTCTTGTTCAAGCTCATATCTTGGAGGGCCCAGCCTTACGGCCTGGTTGCGATCCTATGCGACGGCAAGACGGCTTGGGACAAAGTACAGGAAATGACAGGTGGAGAACTCAAAGAACAAGGGACGTTCAAGCGCAGAGATTGGTACGTCGGAACAGCTACTATCTCGGGGACGACACTAGGCCTTGCCGGATGGAACATCCCGCTGTACCAACGCCCGGGACTCACCTCCGAAGACCAGTGGAAACTAGGAGCTCTCTTGGGGACCACACTGAACGAATACAAGCTTAACGAGTACGGCACGGGGTTTTTCAATGTTGTAGACGAGCCATATTAGGGATGACCAGCCCTGGCCAGTCGCGGCAGTTGAATGGGATTGATTTGGGGGAGTTGCAGGCGGCGTTGGATGAGATCGGGGAGCAGCCGGAGGCGCGGCATGCTGGGAAGCGGTCTCGGATACAGTGGTTGGGGGGGTTCAGGTTCAACTCCTTCGTGCGCAACAACACGTTTGTGGTGGAGGAGCCTGCTTCCGCGTCGGCGGCTGACAACTCGCCCAATGCAATGGAGTATGTGCTGGGGGCCTTGGGGTCGTGTCTGGCCACGGGATTCGTACTGAACGCGACACGGCAGGGGATCCCCATTATCAACCTGGAAGTGGCTCTGGACTCGACGCAGGACAACGTGTTCACATTCTTCGGATTGAGCGACGAGGGGCATCCGGGGTTCATGGAGGTGCGGGCCAAGCTGTACGTACAGGCTGACGCGGATGAGGGCGTGCTGCAGGAGATATGGGAGAGGTCGGTCTCCACGTCGCCGGTGGGCAACTCCCTGGCCCGGAACGTGA
>JAAXIE010000158.1 GCA_012270525.1 Dehalococcoidia bacterium
ACCTAGACTATGTCCCGATCAACGTATGCACCGTCCGGAGAGCGATCCTTCTCCTGGAGAAGGACAAGGCCGAGCTTCTGGAGGACGGGCGTGGACAGATACACTCGCCCAACTCCAGCCACACCATCCCCTCGGTAATCCGGTTGGCGTACCTGGTGCGCCGTCCCTTTGCCAAGCGCAAGCTTTCGAAGCGGGAAATCTTCCTGCGCGACCGGCATACCTGCCAGTACTGCGGTGCAAAGGTCAAGGACCTGACGCTGGACCATGTGGTGCCACGGCGCCAGGACGGGGGTCACAGTTGGGAGAACATCGTAGCGGCCTGCTCTTCCTGCAACCGGCGCAAGGCGGGGCGCACCCCGGCCGAGGCAGGGATGGCATTGATGCGCCAACCGAAGGCCCCCTACCCCAACCCGTATTACATACTGCACCACCGCACCATCCTCGACGAGTGGCGCCAGTACATCCCTTGGGAAGACATCTAGGACCCGCTGTCAACGTCGTACTCAACCACCATCCCTACCCGTGTCAGTGCCACCCGGGGTGCCGACGACGGTGCATTGACCACCAGTGCCACCTCCGACAAATCTGCCGCCAGCCCGCTGGTTATGGATGCGTCAGAGACGGTCACGGGGTTGAGGTAGGCGTGGATGTGCGCGTCGGGAGGATGGGGGCGGTGATGACGTTGGGCTCCCCCCAGCCGGAGAGGGTGTAGTCGGTGACCACATCATCGGTCGGACTACTCTGCGTCATACGCATCTCAAGGGGGTTCCCCTCGGCGTTCACCCAATATTCCCGTTTGAGCGCGTAGCCACCCGGGTTGCGTCTCTCCTCGACCAGGTGCCTGAGCCCGGAGACGCCCCTGGGACTGAGCCCTCGGGGCACCGCATCGAGCGCCTCGGCATTGGCCTCGTCCAAGCAACTGAGAGGACTAAAGCTGGGATGTTCCTCTATCGACCATTCGGTGAAGGTGTCCACATCCAGCACCGTCACCCCATCCTCGGAGGTCGCGCTCCACCGCCCGTACCCCACTCCGTCCTTCACTATCATCTCCGCCTTGGCCAAGGAGGTGCCGCGATTGTCCCGCAGGACGATATGGGCATGGGAGTCGGGGACGGAAACTCTGAAGTCCCAGGTGACGGTCTCCTCGTCCTGAGAGATATCAAACTGGCCGTCGTAGTCGGTGATGCTGCACACTTTCTCCACCACCTCCGCCGCGCTCAGGGCTGGGGGCTCACCCCCTCCGGAAACCAGCACCCAGGCCACGGCCCCCGCCACCGCCATGAGTAGCAGGGCCGCCCCAGCCATCAGTCTGACTCGATGCGCCTTCATCAAACGGCTCTCCCATGGCAGGATGAATCGTGTGCTATGGACGGCGCCCTCGTCTATGTTCCGTCTCTGACGTGGCCCCATCGAGGGTCGGGTCCGTCCGCCTCGGGTTCGGATGGCGTCATGGCGGTCGATGGAGGGACGGGCAGCCTCAGCATCATCACGTCCAAGGCGATGCGGGCGTTGGCGTTGGCGTCGAGGGCATCGAGGGTGCGGGCCATGGTCTGCAGGAAGCCGACGATCTGCGCCGTGGTGAGGGCTTCTGCCAGACCGCGTTGCTGCTCCAGGTAATCGGAGTCGGCGGTGTACTGGGAGACCCCTTCTTTCACCAGGAGCAGGTCGCGCCACCACCGCAGCCAGAGGTGGAGTTGCTCCCTGGCTGCATCGCGCTCCCTGAAAAAGGTGCCCGCAAGCTCGGCGGAATAGGCGAATCGCTGCTCGATGCCTCCAGCCACCAGTCGCAGGATGCGCCCTGCTTCTTCCGTACGCTCGTCGAGGATTGAAGGGTCCTGGGCTGCTGCGATGGCCCAACCGGGGCACCCCAAGGAGAGGCGGGCCATCTTCCCAGCGTCATCCTGCGATAGCTTCTCCTGCTGCTGCAGCAGGGTGGCGATGTCATCCACGGGAGCTGGACGGAGATCGATGCGACGACAACGGGAGCGTATCGTCGACAGCAGGCCGTCGGCAGCGGTGGTGAGGAGCAGGAGCAGGGAGCGGGGCGGTGGCTCCTCCAGCAGTTTGAGCAGCGAGTTGGATGCTTCCTCGCTGAGCAGTTCCGCCCCGTTCACTATGAACACCCTTGAGAAGCCTTCGTAGGGGTTGAGCATGGCGGCGTGCTGCAGGGCTCGCACATCGTCGATGCCTATGTCGCGACGGGCACGGCCTTCCTCGGTGGACCCGGGTTCCACCACCAAAAGGTCGGGGTGCTGGCCGGATCCGATGCGTCGACATGGTGAGCATCTCAGGCAGGGGGCTTCTTCCGGGGAGAGGCAATTGATTGCTTGGGCCAACCGGAGGGAGAGGGCCATCTTCCCGACGTGGGCTGGCCCGGTGATGAGGTAGGCGTGGGAGAGTCGGTCTGCTTTGAGGGCGCGGCCCAACTCCCGTATGGCGGCTTCGTGGCCGATCAGACCCCAAGGGTGCCTGGATGTGTGTGGGGTTGCCGCCTCCACCTAGACCACGTCGCAGAGCATCAGGTCCTTGTAGGTTTCCCGTCGGCGGATCAGTCGGCTCGCCCCGTCCTTGACCAGCAC
>JAAXIE010000098.1 GCA_012270525.1 Dehalococcoidia bacterium
GGGGTGGAGATGGTTCTCTATCTCGTCAATGAGGAGGACCGCTGGCCTTAACCGCCAACCAGGTCTCCAACCCTTGTGATTTGCCATATTGATGGCCAGTGCCCAAATCCACAATAGCGTTCCCTGCGTCCCGGCGCTCAGGTCACCGGCATACAGGGGATCGGCCAGAATATTGTCGGTTGTCGTGATACCCATACCGAAACGACCGACCTTTCCAACTTCGGGCAAAACCGCTCCAGTGCCGACGTTCATGTAGGTATGCGGGACACTGTCGTAGATCACTTCGTTGCAAATACTCCTGGCACAGGAGTACCCAACCTCTACGACGCGGCGCGCTTGTTCCTGTCGTGCACGAGCAGTGGGAGGATATCTTCGGATGTAGTGGATGGCCGATTCAACGTACTGGCCGTCAAAGACCCCATCCTCGTTGTCAAACAAGTTCTTGAAAGGAGCTTCCTCATCGAGATGTTCCAGTTCAAGGATGTCTGGTTGAAAGACCCGATGACCTGGCAGATGAATGCGAGTGGCAGGAATGTAAAGAAGGGGAACGGAGTCCCATTTCACGGAACTTGGGTCGTTCTCGGTCTCTCTGGGCCAGTCTGGACTGGGCTCCATGTAGGCCGAGCGACCATCCACCGTACTGTTGAGATAGTCCTGATTGTGGGAATATAGGGCGCTCATTGTCCGCAGGATGGTTGTCTTACCACAAGCGTTTGGTCCGATGAACAGATTGACACGTTGGTCGAACTCCAGCGTGCAATGCCCGAGTGGAGGCAACTGATGTGTCCCGAAACCAGCTATATGCATGTCGCAGAACTTCTCCGCATCCTGCCGTCGGGAGTTCGAACTCCCGCCTTCTGATTGTACTCTAGCGAGGGATTGGGTTGCTATCCGCCTTCCCTCAGGCCACCTCGCCGGTGACCCAGGCGCGGATGAGGTGGTGCGCGATGGCAAGAGGTTCGGGGATGGTGAGGGTCTCGCTCTCCTTGCGAAGGGCGCGCTCTACCTCATCGCGCGGGAACCAGCGTACATCGGCCATCTCGCCGTAGTCGACGGAGATGCTGGTGGTTGCGGCATCGGCATGGCTCCCGATCATGAGGGAGTAGGGGAAGGGCCAAGGCTGTGATGAGTGGTAGCGCACGTTGCGCACTTCGATGCCAGCTTCTTCCATGACCTCGCGGGCCACCGCTTCCTCCATGGACTCGCCCTGGTCCATGAAGCCTGCCAGGGCGGAGTAGCGGTTGGGGGGCTGCCTGCGGCCAGCGGAACGACCCAGCAGGCAACGGTCGCCGTCCAGCACCAGGGATATGACCACGGGGTCAGTTCGGGGGTAGTGTTCCGTTTCGCAGTGGGAGCACTGGCGCACCTGCCCGCCCCGCTTGATGGTGGTGGCATGGCCACAGATGGAGCAGAAGCCGTGGCGGCTGTGCCAGATCACCTGGGAGCGGGCTTGGGCCACGATGCCTGTCTCGGCATCGCTGAGCAGTCCGGTGGCGGAGCGGGCGTCGACGTAGCGGTGGCCGCTCGCTTCGAGGTCGGTTGTGGCCTCGGAAACGTCGATGACGAAGTGGGCGATGCCGTCCATCAGTCCCAGAAACAGGGGAGTTGCGGTAACCTGGAGCCGCAAGACTTCCTGCGCGGTCAGCCATCCCAGAGCGGCGGTTTGCGCATCCTGCGCCAACCCATCCTGGGCCGCGACGTCCACCACGGGCACGTTGGACTCGTGCAACGGCAGGAACCTGCTGGAAGGGTCGGCCGCCACGTGGTCAAGCCACTGGTCATCGCGCCGTTCGCGGTCGCCACGGTTCAGGGGATTGCCGGAGTAGACGTGTCCCATGCCCAACTGGCTGCTCCTCTCGCACTGATTGACGGTCGATCCGGTGGCCCCCGGAGATGCTCCCCTAAAGGTTCTTGGGGAGAAAAGGGCTACCAGGGGGGTTACCGGGAAGCTTGGATGTTCGGGCTAGTGTAAGCCAAGATACGGTTGCGGAGTAGGCCGCTGGTCTCCCTGTTGGCCCCAGAACCTGACGCGCCCCGGAGCACCACCTACTTTGACGGGCCAGCTTGTGGCACCTAGAATGGGCCCAACCTGTCCCGGGAGGTGGATCATGACGGCAGCACATACGGTCTGCCTGGGAACCATCGGCAGCGGAATCTGGCGCAGTGAAGACCAAGGTCACAGTTGGGCCAACATACGCGACGGCATCTGGAACGACAACAATATCTATTCCCTGACGGCCGACCCGACCGACCCGCGGGTGATTTACGCTGGCACCCAGGAAGGCATCTTCCGCAGTGATGACCGGGCGGTCAGCTTCCGGCGTCTCGAAGGCCCACTGAACGACTACCAGGTGTGGGCCATCGCCGTCGACCCCCAGGAGCCGGACACGATCATGGCGGGTTGCGGCCCCAGTGCCTTCTTCCGGTCCCGTGATGCTGGGCGCACCTGGCAGAAGATGGACGTGCCCTTGGCCGAGAAGTGCCCCAACGTCCGGGAGCCGCGGGCAACGGCTCTGGTTATCGACCCGAACGACAGCCGTATAGTGTGGGCTGGGATCGAGGTTGATGGGGTGCGTTGCAGCCTGGACGGTGGCGACACCTGGACTGCCATCGGGGCCACGGCGATGGGCGAGGCCGACGTCGGCGAGGGCATCTGGGACCCCGATATCCATGACATCGTGATAAGTCGCGGTTCCCCTTCGCTGGTGATTACCAGCACGCCAAAGGAGATTTTCACCAGCAGCGACTTGGGCGAGAGCTGGAGTCCCCTGAAGGTCAAGGACTACTTCCCCACGATGTACTGCCGGCCCATGGCCCTGAAGGAGAACGACTCCAACGTGCTTTTCGTGGGCAACGGGGACGGGCCTTTCGGCGATACGGGTTCGATCCAGCGGTCGAAGGACCAGGGCAAGACGTGGGAGACCTGCGATCTGCCGGTGGAACCCAACACGGGCATCTGGCGGTTCGCCACCCACGCATCGGACCCTGATATGGTGTACGCCTGCAGTCACTTCGGGCAGGTCTACGCCAGCTATGACGGCGGAGAGAACTGGAAGAAGCTGAGGCGGGACTTCGGCGAGATCTGGACCATGGCGGTCACGCCGAATTAGAGGTCGAGCGGCCAAACATCTCCGCTGCGCGAACCGGACTGGGGCTACTGGGTAAGACCATCCGCCCCAGTCCGATTTGATTTCTCCTCAGTACAAGGCCGCAACGAGGTACTGGGGGAAGTTCCTGTTCCAAGAGGCTAGGTTGAACACCGCGCAGCCCCGGACGATGGGCCAACGCCCGCCATCGGGGCCCTTCACTGGCAGCGTTTTCTCGAGCTCTCTTGTCCTACGGCCCAGGCTATTCCGGCTGTTTCCGGTCTACGTACAGGGAGCGAAAGGGACATGCCAGCTTGACGCTGGATTGGCCCTATCCCCGCGTCAACCCTCCTATGTCCGGGCTGGCGGTGTGCTACCCTACCTGACGGACGACGATTTGGGGAGCGTGTGCATGAGTCTGAGGGTGGGCATCGACATCGGGGGGACCTTTACCGATTTGGCCTTGGTGGAGGAGGAGACGGGCCAAGCGTCGGTCATCAAGGTGCCCTCTACGCCCGCGGACTATGCCTCCGGCGTGATTGACGCCTTGGGGTCTGCCACCACAGGTCCGGACGTCGGGTTTCTGTCCCATGCCACTACCGTGGTGACCAACGCCATACTGGAGTCCAAGGGGGCTCGGACGGCCTTGGTGACGACTCGGGGTTTCCGGGACGTGCTCGAGATACGGCGTCAAGCCCGGGCCGAGTTGTACGACATGTTCCAGCCAGCGCCCCAGATACTGGCCCCGCGTCACCTGCGGTTGGAGGTGACCGAGCGGGTGGATGCCAGCGGAAAGGTGACGGTACCCTTAGCCCTGGAGGAACTGGAGCCACTGGCCGCGTTCCTGCAGGCTCACCAGGTGGAAGCCGTCGCGGTGTGCCTGCTGTTCTCATTTC
>JAAXIE010000240.1 GCA_012270525.1 Dehalococcoidia bacterium
CTGCTGGACGAGGCCTTCAGCGGCGTCGACGTGGGGGCGCAGGAGGGCCTGGTGAGGGTGCTTCAGTCTCTCCGTGACGAGGGCAAGATCATTCTGCTCGCTACGCACGACCTCTCCAACCTGGCGCGTAGATTCGACCAAGTGCTCTGCCTCAACCGGCACGTCTGTGCCTGCGGTCCGCCTGACGAGGTGTTCACTCCCGAGGTGCTGGAAGAACTGTACGGCGCCCATGGCGTTGAGTTCGCCAGGGATCCCGCCAACGGAGTGGAATCGAATTGAACGAGTTGCTGATTGAGCCATTTACTTTTGGCTTCATGCAGCGGGCGCTCATCGTCTCCGTTCTAGTGGGCATAATGTGCCCGGTGCTTGGAGCCTACGTGATCACCAGGGGCAGCGCATTCATGGGCGACGCCCTGGCGCACTCGGTGTTGCCCGGCATGGTGGGGGCGTTCATTGTGGGGATCAGTCCCTTCTTTACGGCCATACCGATGGCAATCGCTGTGGCCCTGGTCACCGGTTACCTGATACGGAAGGCGGGAGTGGGCGAGGATACTTCGATAGGGATCATTTTCGCGGGACTCTTCGCCCTGGGGCTCACCATGCTGACGGCATTTGACGGGATACGGGTGAACCTTGAGGACATCCTGCTGGGGCAGGTGCTGGCGGTGTCCCAGACCGATGTATACGTGACGCTGGGCCTCAGTGCCTTTCTGCTGGTGGCCACCTACGCCCTGCACAAGGAGATGCTGTTCTCAAGCTTCGACAGGACGGGGGCATCGGTGGTCGGCTTACCCACCGACAAGCTGGAGTATGCTCTCCTAGCGATGCTGGCGATAGTCGTTGTGCTGGCCCTGCAGGCAGTTGGCATCGTGCTGGTGATTTCGATGCTGATCACCCCGGCGGCCACGGCCCTGCTGCTGGTGCGCAACTTCCAGTGGGCCATGGCTCTCGCGGTGGCATTTGGAGTGGCATCCGCCATCGCGGGCCTGTACATCTCGTACCATTTCAACCTGCCCTCGGGGCCGGTGATGGCCCTGGTGGTGGCCGCCTTCTTCATCCTCGCCGTCATATGGACGCAGCGATTATCTTTGCTGTTCCGGCGACGGTCGCCGGCGGTGCATGCTGCCGTGTCGTCCCAAGGCTAGGAGCGGACCGGGACAGACAGGCGGACAATACCAGACTCTAGGGGCCGCCTTGACACCGGCAACGGGCGGCTTCTATAGTCTGGCCACGCGCCCCGTTCCGGCCTCACGCCAAGACACCATGCCCCACGGAAGGGAGGCGGCTCTTGACCACAACGCTGCCGGGCAAGGAGTTGGCCGCTGCCCTGGAGGCCGAGAGCCGTGGACTGGCCGAGACCTCTCCCCTCGACCCGGTGATCGAGGCAGCCGCTTCCGGGGGCCTGACCGCCGACCAGCACTACAAGCTGATAGGGCAGTTGTGGGCCATGGAGCGTATGTACTACTACATCTATGGGGCATGGGGCAGCAGTTTGGTCGTGAACCAGTACCCTCCCTCGGTGGACTACCTGTTCTCGAAGCAGATCTATGACGATTCGACCCACGAGATGCTCTACTCTCAAGCCATCATCCAGCGGGGATGGTCCAAGGGGCAGCGGCTGGCACTGCAACATCCCTACTGCCAGTTCCCGTACGATTCAGGTATCGCTGTCTTCGTAGGCTCCATGCGGGCACTGGGCATCTACGCACAGAACGTGCGCCTTCCAGCCCTGAATCTGGGGGCCAAGGTGCTGGAGGTGGCTTGGCTGGAACGCATGGCGGAGGCGATGCCGGACCAGTACCTGAGGGACCTGTTCGCCAGCCAGTTGCCCGAAACACGCAGCCATGTGCAGATGGGCCGCTTCATGGTAGAGCGCTATGTGTCGCAGCAGGTGGACGTGGAGATGTGCCGGTTGATGACCGCCACCGCCCGCAACGATTACAACTCCGCCATGACATACATAGCGGAGTTCGTCATGGGGAACCGGACACCGGCGATACTCACTCAACTGGAAATGCCCGACGTAGACTAGGGTCTGTCATGACCACCCTTCGCATAGACCACGAGAAATGCACCGAGTGTCGCATGTGTCTCATCGCCTGCGAGGAGATCGGGATCAACGCTGTGTACCTGGAACTGGAGCCGAGGCACCGTCATGAAATCGACGTGCACAGGTGCACCTACCCCACCTGCGTCGTGTGCCTGATGTATTGCCCGGCTCCCGGCTCCATCGTCGAAGCCGAGACGGGACGCTCGCTGGTCCCGCCGCCGCCGGAACTGTGGCGAGACCGAGAGAAGAAATGGCTGCGGGACTCTCTCACCTTCAAGCCGCGAAGACCGACCCAGAGCTAGCACACAGGAGGCTCTCCATGGACCTGCACCCGATAACGGAAGAGTGGTTGAACGACTGGGTCTGGCCCACTCCCTTTCGTGGGCCCGGCGTCGACTTCCGCATGCGGCTGACCGAGGAGCGGATGGTGGAGCGTTGGAACCAGCGGGTCATCCGAGTGCTGGAGGGCGTGGAGCGCATGGATACGGGCTGGGACCGGGGCGAATTCGCACCTGCCTTCGCGGGCTACTGCAGCGAAGGGCCGGGCCAGTCCCTGAACCAGATGTGCACCCAGCTGCTGTCGGTCTCCATCTCTGAACAGGAGGACTACCTCGACCTTCTTCGCATGAGGGCGAGGCAGGTGTGGGACGAGGTGAAGCATGGGGGTCTGCACGGGGACGTGCTGATACGGGGCGGTCATGCCAAGAGGGAGACCGACCTGATGGAGGAACCCAAGGCTAACTACCAAGGCAGCCGAAGCTATTTCGGCATGGTGGCGATGTTCCCGCATATGCACCCCCTAGCGCGGGCCGCTTCCAACTACTACGTAGAGGCCGGTGCCTGCCTGGGCATACGAGCTATCCTGGAGAGCAGTAGCCACAGCCTGTCCATCCACGAGAACCTGAGCCAGTACTACGAAGAGATCATGCATTTCATGGAAGGCAAGTACCAGATGGACATGTACTGCCTTACCGAGGCGGAGCAGAGACCGGTGGTGGAGGCCCTAGACTTCCTGCAGTCGCCCGACTTCCTGCGCAGCACGAGCATAGGTGGTTAGGCGGTGACAAGCCCCAAGGTGTACAAGGTCTACATCGACCAGGAATACTGCATCGCCTGCGGGTTGTGCCGGGAGGTGTGCCCCGTAGGGGCCATTCATCCCAAGCTGCACGACATCCACCACTGGTTCGAGGTGATACCGGAGGAGTGCACGGGCGACCTCTCCTGCGTGGAGTACTGCCCCGTGCCGGAAGCTCTGGTGAAGTACGAGTAGACTCAGCCCAGGCTAGTCACTGAGGGCGAAGCATGGACGACCTCCTGTCGGGTCTGTCAAGTCCGGGTCTGCAGTCCGGGTTTGTGTTGGCAGTCATCATTGGAGCGGTCCTGCTGGCCAACCATCTTGGAGGCGGGGCTGGGCTGGCGCGAAAGGCTGCTCAGGTGGCCTTGGGGCTTGTTCTGATGATGTTGGTGTTCAGTGCCACGACGGCTTTTCACGGCTCGCCCGATGTACCCTTGTCCGAACTTGAGGGAATGTTCCAGTCCGAGATGGAGTTGGTGGAATCAAGCCAGGACTTCGTTGGAAACGACTTGCAGCTTGGCACCATCCACATCGGATTGGGCATCATTTTCGTAGCCATTGGCCTCATCACGTCGCGCAAGCTGAGAGCAGTTGCGCCTGGGTTTCTGCTTGGAGGCGTACTCCTCATACTGCTTGGTGATTCTGCTTCAAGCGGCGAACGGGGTCCGCTCAACGCATTGGCGGGCATCATGGGGGTGTTCCTGTCAGGGGACATTGCGGATGCGGGTACGGCCCAAGAGGTGGCCCGTTTCGTGGTACTGGCGGCGGGAACCGTGCTGCTGGCAGCGGCTCTGTGTTGCTCCGACCGGAAGAGCAGCCC
>JAAXIE010000336.1 GCA_012270525.1 Dehalococcoidia bacterium
TGGCTGATGTCGCGCTCGTGCCACAGGGCCACATTCTCCATGGCGGTGAGGCTGTAGCCACGTATCAGGCGGGCCAAGCCGCAAACCCTCTCGGTGAGTTCGGGATTTCGCTTATGGGGCATGGCGGAAGAACCGGTCTGCCCCGGTCCGAAGGGCTCCTCCACCTCCCGCACTTCCGTCCGCTGTAGGGAGCGTATTTCGGTGGCGAACTTCTCCAACGAACTGGCAATCAGGGCAAGGGTCACAACGAAATGAGCATGGCGGTCCCTCTGGACTATCTGGTTCGAGACCGGTTCCGCCTTCAAGCCAAGCTCTTGGCATACCCGCTGTTCGATGGCCGGAGGCACCGTGGCATGGGTGCCAACGGCACCGGAAATCTTCCCCACCGATATGCTGTCGACGGCCTGCTCCAAACGCTGCTTCTGCCGGTTGACTTCATCCCACCACAGGGCCAGCTTCAGACCAAAGGACGTGGGTTCCGCGTGCACCCCGTGCGTGCGACCCATCATCTGGGTGTCCTTGTGCTCCAACGCCTGTCGTTGCAGCACCTGCGCCAAGGCGTCGATATCCCGCATCAGGATCTCTGATGCTTCCATGAGCTGCAGGGCCAATGCTGTGTCCATGACGTCGCTTGAGGTCAGGCCTTGGTGTATCCAGCGTCCCTCGCCGCCCAACTCAGCCGTTACCGAGGAGATGAAGGCGGTGACGTCGTGCCTCGTCCGCTGGAACGCCTCGTCCATGCGCTGGGGGTCGAAGCGGGCACGACGCAGGTTCTGCATGTCCTCGACGGGAATCACCCCCTCGTCAGTCCATGCCTGGCATGCCGCTAGCTCCACTTCCAGCCACTTGGCGTACTTGTTCTCCTCGGACCACACCCGTTTCATTTCCGGGCGGCTGTAACGGTCTATCATCTGGGTCTCACCTCATCACCGCTCGCTTCCAGATTGTCCACCGGCTGATGGGCTACCACCTGCTTGTCCATGAGCCTGTGCATCAGACGACCGGCTCCTCAGCCAAGCTAGGACATCGTGGAAGTCGTCGAACTCGTGGCACGGCACGCCCTCACTGGCGCATTTCTGCACCAGATGGCTGCGCGCGAATACCACGTCGGCCTTGGAAGCGGGGCAGAAGTCCGAGGTGCCGTCGCCGATATATGCGATATCGTAGCCAGCCCGTCGATAAGCCCAGACCGCCACGCACTTGCAGGTACCCCACTTGGTGCAACCGTCCCAAGTATGGGGATAGCGGTAGCCGATGCCATCGGGAGTGAAGCTGGTCTCCACCGAATAGCACCGGACGTCGTCGATGGCCTCCCGTTCCATGATGGCGTCAATGTAGAAGTCGAGCCCCAAGCTGGCGATGGCCAGCGGAATGGCTTGCTCCTGGCAATACTGGAGCAACTCATGGAAGCCTTCGCGCACCACCGTCTCATCCATTGCGTAGAGCCGCATCTCTTCTTCGGATGAGGTCACGGCATCGAAGGACCTCTCCTGGTACTGCCGGAAGTTGATCTGGCCAGCCCGCAACTGCTTCCGCAACTCCTCCCATTTCCCTTGGCCGAAGCGGTTCAGCAGAAGCTGTGCTACGTTCTGGACTGCAATGGTGTCGTCGAAATCGCAGAGCACCGCCAGAGGACGACTAACCTTCCCGTTGTCTGCGCCGGTACTCGCCATATGCATTCTTGATGTCGTCGTCCTTCAGCCCCAGGATGGAAGCCGCCATGTAGGCCGCGTTGCGCGCTCCCCAGTTGCCGACGGCCATGCAGCCCACGGGAACGCCGGGTGGCATCTGGGCTATGGCCATCAGGGCATCAATGCCTTTGAGTTCGCTGGAAGCCACGGGCACACCCAGGACGGGCAACGTGGTCCAAGCCGCGATAGCTCCGGGAAGGGCTGCAGCCCCACCGGCCAAGGCGATGAACAGTTCCACGCCTCGTGACGGAGCTTCCTCGATATATTGGGCCAGACGCCCTGGGGCACGATGTGCCGAAAGCACACGCACCTCGTAGTCAATTCCAAGCTGCTCCAAGACCTGGACTGCTTCTTGAGCCACCGGGTCGTCGGAAGAACTGCCCATCACGATGCCCACACGCGGCAAGGCCTGACCTCCTGTGGATGATTCAAACAGTGAAGACTGGGGAAACTCGGAACATGCGGCGTTGCGTCCTGGAACCTAGAGTCCGATTTCCTCGGCGTAGGCCCTCTTCAGGGCTTCCCGGAGTGACACGTCGTTGGCGGGCACGTCCGAGCCGTTCACCTGCCAGTAGATGCGATCGCCCTCCAAACCAACGTCGATGGACAACTCGCACTCGCCAGCATCCCAGACAAGTATAGCAGAAGCTACCTCCTCCTCCGCTTCCAGCTCCTCCTCGTCGTCATCGTAGTCCGCCTCGTCGTCTTCATCATCATCGTCGTCAACGTCGGATACATCCACGAACTCATACTCCTCGTCTTCGTCCGCTTCCTCGTCATCGTCTTCGTCCACTTCCTCTTCCCACGGCAGGTAAACCTCCACCTCGCCCCTGCCGTCGAGAAGGATGCGGTTCATCTCCTCCAGGTACGATTCCGGCTTCAAATCTTCGAAAGCCTCCTGTATGCGTTCCAGACGCTGCTCCAGCTCTTCCTCGCTGAACTCGCGCACCTCAGTCGGCTGGCGCTGCATGGTCTCGATTGACTCACGGAACTTTCGAAGGTCGTCACTCCACTCCATCAAGGCTCTACTCCCTTCATCCTGCGCTCTTGGTCAATCCCGGCACACCTGTCATTGGCTCCGGCGCAAGCTTGCCAATGTCTCGCCGGTAATAGGAGTCCTCGAATCTGATCCTGCTGATGTTCGCGTAGGCACGCTGGCGGGCCTGCTCTACATCGTTGCCCTGCCCCACCACCGTGAGCACCCGCCCGCCATCGGTCACCAGCCCCTGTGACCCCGGTGCGTGGCCTGCCACCGTGCCGGCATGGAACACCAGCACATCACCGTCGACATCGTCCAGCCCACGGATTGTCATGCCCCGCCGGTACTCACCGGGATAGCCACCCGAAACCATCACCACGCCAACGCATGCCTCGACCGACCACCTGACCTCGCACTGGGAGATGCTACCGGAAGCGCAGGCCTGCAGCACCGGCAGAAGGTCGGACTCCAGCAGCGGCAGCACCACCTGGGCTTCCGGGTCCCCCAATCGGCAGTTGAACTCCAGTAGCTTGGGACCCTCCTCGGTCAGCATCAACCCAGCATAGAGCACGCCACGGTAGGGCGTGCCTCTCTGTTCCATGGCGACGATGGTTGGCTGGATGATTTCTCGATGCACACGCTCGCTCAGGGCAGGCGTCCACGTCGGTGATGGAGCATACGCACCCATGCCCCCGGTGTTCAGACCCTGATCGCACTCCAAGGCCCGCTTGTAATCACAGGCAGCCACCATCTGCGATGCCTCGGACCCGTCGCAGAAGGCGAATACGCTGATCTCCTGACCCGTCAGGAACTCCTCCAGCACCACGGTCTCACCGGCTGGGCCGAAGGCCCGCTCACGCATGCACTGGCGGGCGGCGGCCAGTGCTTCGGCCCGGTCCTGACATAACAGGGCCCCTTTGCCCGCGGCCAAGCCGTCGGCCTTGACCACAATGGGATCCTCATGTCGCGACAGGAAGTCTTCGCAGTCGTTGGGGTCATCGAAAACCCTGAAATCAGGGCCGGGCAACCCCAGGTCTTGGGTCAGTTGCCGTGCGAACGACTTGCTCCATTCCAGCCGGGACGCCTCCCGTGTTGCTCCAAAGACTGGGAGCCCATGCTTCTGAAAGGCATTCGCCAACCCAGCCGCCAGCGGGACCTCCGGTCCCACCACCGTGAGGCCCACGGAACGCTCTTGCGCCAGGAGCCGCAGACCATCGATGTCGTCTGCTGGCACGGGGACGTTCTCGGCTATCGCAGCAGTACCCCCATTGCCCGGAGCTACAATCAGACGACCCACATCCCCGCTCTGGCGTAGCTTCCACGCCAGGGCGTGTTCGCGGGCACCGTTGCCGACTACCAGTACATCCGTCATCTATGGAAATGAGGTGGGAGCGCTATTCCCATTCAATAGTTCCGGGCGGCTTGCTGGTCACGTCATAGACCACGCGGGTCACGCCGGGCACCTCGTTGACGATGCGATTGGAGATGCGCGACAGCACCTCATAGGGAAGACGCACCCAGTCAGCGGTCATCGCGTCCTCACTGGAGACGGCACGGATCGCCGCCACGTGACCGTAGGCCCGGAAATCGCCCGTAACGCCCACGCTCTGGGTGTCGGTAAGCACGGCAAAAGTCTGCCACAACTGGTGGTACAGGTTGGAACCTTTGATTTCGTCGATGACCACCCAGTCGCAGGCCCGCAGCATCTCCAGCTTCTCCGCCGTCACCTCTCCGATGACGCGGATGGCCAAGCCGGGTCCTGGGAAGGGCTGGCGGTAGACCACCTCTGGTGGCAGGCCCAGTGCCAGACCCACGTCCCGCACCTCGTCCTTGAACAGGTAGCGCAGGGGTTCCACCAGCCCGAAATCCATGTGCTCCGGAAGTCCGCCGACGTTGTGGTGCGTCTTGATC
>JAAXIE010000076.1 GCA_012270525.1 Dehalococcoidia bacterium
TGCCTTCCGAGACCTTGCTTCGCTGGTGCAACAGCAGGCGGGGGATGTCGATCTTGACGGGGCATGCGTCGCGGCAGGCCCCGCACAGGGTCGAGGCAAAGGGCAACTCCCTGGCCTGTTTCTCCCCCACCAGGGTGGGGGTGATGATGGCTCCGATGGGACCGGGGTAGACCCAGCCGTATGAGTGGCCACCGACCTTCTGGTAAACGGGGCAGATGTTCAGACAGGCCCCGCAGCGCAGGCAGTTCAACGCCTCCCGCAACACGGGGTCGGCCAGCAGGCGGGTGCGTCCGTTATCCATCAGCACGAGGTGGAACTCTTCCGGGCCGTCCACGTCTTCACTGGCCTTGGGGCCGGAAACCATGCTGACATAACTGGTCAGACGCTGACCCGTCGCCGAGCGGGGCAACAGGCGCAGCAGCACCGCCAAATCCTCAAGCGATGGCACCACCTTCTCCACGCCAGCCAGGGCGACGTGCACTCGTGGAGCGGAGGTGCAGAGACGGCCGTTACCCTCGTTAGTGATTATCACCAGGGTGCCTGTTTCGGCCACCAGGAAGTTGGCCCCGCTGATGCCCATGTCCGCTCGCAGGAACTCCTGGCGCAGTTCGTCGCGGGCTGCGGCTGCCAGGTCCTCGATCTCTTCCAAGCCGGGACGTTCGATTTTCTCGGCAAAGAGCTGGGACACCTCCCCGCGGCTCTTGTGGATGGCGGGTGCCACGATGTGGAAGGGGGTCTCCTCGGCCAACTGAACGATGTACTCGCCAAGGTCGGTCTCCACGGCCCGGATACCCGCTTGGGCCAGTGCATCGTTGACCCGCGTCTCCTCCGATACCATGGACTTGCTCTTCACCACCAACTTGACACCATGTCGCTGGGCGATGTCGACCACGATGGCGTTGGCCTCGTCGGCATCGCGGGCGAAATGTACGTGACCTCCGTTAGCGGTGACCCGCGCTTCCAGCATGGCTATGTGGGTGTCGAGGTTGGCTATGGCTTCGGACTTGATACGGCGACCCCGCTCGCGCAGTTCCTCCCAGACCTCCGTGGACAGCTCCTCGATGCACTCGCGCCGGGCTTGATCGAACCCGCCCACACCACGCAGTGCCCTCTGTATCTGCTCGTTGGCCAAGGCAGCTGCGGAGGCGGACATGAACTGCTGAGTCTTCACCTCGGCCATGTCAGCCAGCCGCGTCCAGCAATTGGGCTAGGTGCATGGTGCGTACCGACTCTTCGCGGCGACTCAGGCCCCCGCCTATGTGCATCAGGCAGCCCATGTCGCTGCTCACCAAGGTCTGGGCCCCACTGGCGAGGACGTTATCGACCTTGTCGGTCAACATGCTCTCCGAGATGTGGGACATCTTCACGGCGAAGGTCCCGCCGAAGCCACAGCATGTCTCCCCCTGCGGTAGCGGTATGTAGCCATCACCACAGAACGACCGCACCAGTGCTTCGTTCTCGGCAGAGGCGGACACCTCCCGCAGCAAGTGGCAAGAAGGGTGATAGGTGACCGGACCGGGTAACGGTCTTGCGTCGACGGTGATGCCCAGTGCCTTCACCATGTATTCGCCGAACTCGTAGGTGCGTGCGGCCAGATTCTCCGCCAGTGGCTGGTACCGGGGGTCGCCAGCGAACAGTTGGGGATAATACACACGGAACATGGACGCACACGAGCCGGAAGGTACGACCACCGCATTCGTCCCATCGAAGGTCTGGAGCACGCGCCTGCCCAGTGCGGCGGCGCGTTTTGCATATCCCGAATTGAACAGAGGCTGGCCACAGCACGTCTGGGATTGGGGGAAGTCGACATTGACGTCATGCCTGCGCAGCACCCGCACCACGCTTTCGCCCACCTCGGGGAACATCTGGTCCACAATGCAGGTTATGAAGAGTGAGACGGTTCGGGCGGGGTCGCGGGCCACCGCTGGCTCCTGGTCCGTGGCGGGTTGGTGCTGAATCAACGGCCAGCCTAGCAGACGCAACCTTAAGGGGCAAGTTGGGAGCAAACAGGCACTTGGGCAGCACCAGTGGAGGCAACTCTCGTTGACACCATGTCGACCGGAAATCTATGCTGCCCTTCCACGTGGGACGCAGAAGGAGGCGGCCGTGGCCCACTTCGATGGCAAGGTAGCCATAGTGACGGGTGCGGGGCGCATGCGTGGCATCGGGCGATGGGCCGCTCTCGCCTTCGCCGAACAGGGGGCCGACGTGATCGTCACCGGCACGGGACGGGACCCAACCACCTTCCCCGCGGACGAGCAGGCCGCTGGTTGGCGCGACGTGGAGAGCGTGGCCGAGGAAATCCGCCGGATGGGCAGGCGGGCAATGCCTCTGGTCGTGGACGTGACCAACGCTCAGCAGGTCGACGACATGGTGCAACGAGCGGTGAACGAGTTGGGAGGGGCCGATTTTCTGGTGAACAATGCCAGTGCGCCCCGCATGGCGGCTTGGGCCCCGCTCAACGAGTTGACAGAGGAGGCTTGGCGCGGCGTGCTGGACATCAAGCTGACGGGCTCGTTTCTGTGCACCCGCGCTGTGGCCAACGTGCTCATGCAGCAGGGCAAGCCCGGCAGCATCGTGAACGTCATCTCGGTGGAAGCGAAGATCAGCAGGGAGAACGACATCGCCTATGCCACCGCCAGCGGGGCAATGTACACTTTCACCGCCAAGACTGGACGTGCTCTTGCACCCCACGGCATACGGGTGAACGCCGTGAGTCCCGGCACCACCGATACCGCGCGCAACGACGCTCTCTACGGCTTTCCGCGGAGCGATTTCTGGCGCGAGCGTACGCGCACCATACCGCTGGGCAGGGCTGGTCAACCCGAGGAGATGGGCCGGTTCATCGCTTGGCTCTGCACCAAGGATGCCGAGTTCATCGTTGGCCAGTGCATCGAGATGGACGGCGGGCAGGCGGCGTGATCCCTCCCATGCGAGAACATAGCTCATCGGCGAACGGATAACTGCTTGAGGCCGACCATACCGGACTGTCTAACTCAAAGGAGCACACAATGGCCGTCGATATAATCCTGCGAGTACCAGCCTGCGCCCCTGTGAACGAGGTCGCCGACTTCATCGCCGAGGCGGAAGAGGCTGGTTTCTTTGGGGTAGGCATCCCCGATACCCAACTGGTAACGCGAGATGCGTTTGTCGCTCTGGCCCTCGCCGCGGAACGGACTTCCCGCATCATGCTCTACCCAGCCGTGACCAACCCGGTAACGCGGCACGTCTCGGTCATCGCCTCGCTGGTGCGTACCCTGGAGGAGTTGGCCCCAGGACGGGTGCACCCGATGCTGGGGACCGGGTACAGTGCGGTGAGAACCATCGGACGGGGCCCCGCTACTCTGGCCATGATGCGGGAATGCGTGACCCGTCTGAGGCAGTTCCTGGGGGCTGAGCAGTTGGAGTTTAACGGGGCACCGTCCCATCTGCAGTATGCGTCAGGGGAGGTGCCCCCCATCATCCTGACGGCGCGGGGGCCTCG
>JAAXIE010000242.1 GCA_012270525.1 Dehalococcoidia bacterium
GTATTCGTCTGAATCCAGGGGTATGGGCAATGGGAAGCCCGTAATGGTCATGATGGCGAGAGAAAGGACCTCGCGCTCGAGGAAAGCAGCGAATGGGGCGTATTCCTGGGCGAGGATACCAACTCGCACTTGGCCAACATCGTCTGGAACGTCAACAGTAACTGGACGCACGCGTTGGTTCTGGACGTCATCGTACACGGGAGTGATGACTGGAGGCTGGGAGCCTACGTAGACCACGAAGCGAGCGTTTGTATCTCCGTGGAGGAAACCCCTACTCGTCTGGTCGATAAAGGACTGTATCGAGACACGGACTCTTGCGTTGGCCAAGGGGAGGACATCATCACCGTCCAGGACTCCGTCGCGATCGGTGTCGGGGGACAGGGGACTTGTTCGCGCTCTTACTTCGACACCATCGTCGAGGCCGTCGGAGTCCGAGTCCCTTTGATGGGGGTCAGTGCCGATACGTCGCTCCTGAGAATCCAGCAGGCCGTCGTTATCGCTGTCCAAGACTGGAGTGGGAGTAATGGTTGCCGCGGGGCTTGGCGGGGAACCGAAGGGGTCTGGCAGCGGGGTGTTGCAGGCCAGCGCAAAGGCTACGGTCGCGAGAAAGACAACGAGCGCGACAAGTGCGGGGCGAGGAGGCACACTCACCCTAGGGTGAAGACGACTAGTGCCATGGATGATGACCGACGGGGCATAGGACAAGAATCGTAAGGCAGAGAGAGCAATGGGGTCAAAGACATAGTCGTGCGGGGGACTGGGGACGCGATGATGATGGCTTGCGGATGGCGGTTGACACATTGGCGGTTGGGCTTAGAATCGGGGCACACTGTTCGGGTACACACTCTTCTTGGGGGGAGCGATGCCACTGCCACCAGACCGCTATGACTACAGCCCCATCATCGACCGGCCAGCCATCAGGTGGCCCAACGGTGCCAGGGTGGCCTTCTGGATTGCGCCCAATGTGGAGCATTACGAGTACCTTCCGGAGTTCGACGGTCAGCGGGACCCGTGGCCGCGGGTGCCGTATCCCGATGTGCAGCAGTATGCGTTCCGAGACTATGGGAACAGGGTCGGCTTCTGGCGCATGCTGGAGCCACTGGACAAGTACGGAATCAAGTGCTGCGTGTCGCTGAACCTGGCGGTGCTGGAACACTACCCGGAGATCAAGCAGGCCATGGTGGAGCGTGACTGGGACATCATGAGCCACGGGATTTACAACACCCGCTACCTCAACACACTCTCGGAGGAGGAGGAGCGGGAGTTCTACCGAGACTGCATCGCCACCCTGAGGCGGGAGACGGGCAAGGAACTCAAGGGGATGCTGGGTCCAGCCCTATCCAACAGCGAGCGCACTCCCGACCTGATGGCGGAGGCGGGGCTGATTTATCACACGGACTGGAACCACGACGACCAGCCGGTGCCGATTCGAGTGAGTTCGGGGAAGCTGGTATCGGTGCCCTACTCGGTGGAGTTGAACGATTCGGGGATGTTCACCCGAACACCGAACGAGGGGGAGTACTTCGCGCAGATCTGCAAGGACCAGTTCGACCGTCTCTACCAGGAGGGGGCTGAGAGCGGGCGGGTGATGTGCATCGCGCTACATCCCTTCCTCATAGGTCAGCCGCACAGGGTGAAGTACCTGGAGGATATCCTGGCCTACATCATGGGTCACGACGGGGTGTGGCAGACGACGGCTGATGAGATTGCGGAGTACTACATCGCCAACTATTACGATGCCGCGGTGGCGGACGGGCAGCGCACGAGCCAATAGGGAAGCATGGGCAGGGTGAGAGAATGGACGGACGTTCAGGGCCGGAGGTGATGAGATGGTAGCGCAACGACGGTTCGGCATGGACCACGAGCATTACGACTGGTCGCCGATCATCAATCGTGCGCCGCTGCGGTGGCCGGACAATGCGCGGGTTGCGGTCTGCGCCATCGTGAATCTGGACCATTTCGACTGGCGCACCCCTGACGGTGCTTTCGCGCTGCCCAACCTGCCGGGAGGCATCGGGCCACGCCCTTTCCCGCGGTTCGACACCTACGGTCACCGTGACTACGGTCACCGGGTGGGCATCTACAGGGTGCTGGAGACGCTGGAGAAGCACGGTCTCACGGCCACCATAGCCATGGACCAGATGACGGCGGAGAACTACCCGTACCTGGTACGGCATTGCCAGGAGCGGGGCTGCGAGATCATCGGCCATGGAGTGGCCATCACCCGGATGATTACCAGTCGCATGTCGGAGGAGGAGGAGCGGGAGTACATCCTGGCGGCGGTATCGGGCTTGGAGCGGGTGACGGGGAAGGCTCCTGCAGGTTGGCTGGGGCCAGAGTATGGAGAGTCGCCACGCACCCCACAGTTGCTGGCAGCGGCTGGGATCCAGTACCTGTGCGACTGGACGAACGATGAACAACCCTACCCGATGAAGGCACCACAGGGCTCGCTTCATGCCCTCCCAATGATGGTGGATCTGGACGACCAGGTATGCCTGAGCCAGAGGTTGATACCGGTCACGCGATATGGCGAGTTGCTGAAGGAGAGCTTCGACCGTCTGTACCACGATGGGGCCGAGACGGGGCGGGTGTTGACGCTCAACCTGCACCCGTGGCTCATCGGACAGCCCTTCCGCATCAAGTATCTCGATGAGGCCCTGGGATACATGACTGCTCGGCAGGGCGTGTGGTGCGCCACGGGACGGGAGATTATCGACTGGTACAGAAGCCAGGCGTCCTGAGCTGAGGCTGCTCCGTTCCGGTTGGGGACAAGGCCACGGGTGTATACTGGGGTGAAGAAGGGCGAGGTGCCGCGAGATGGTTCGCGCTCCGGGACATTCGCTAGCGCAACAGCTAATGCAGACCCTGCAGGAGCGGGGATACAGGGATACTGCCCCGCGACGGGCATTGGTACGAGTGATCGCTGGCAAGGAGAGGCATTTCGCCGCCGAAGAACTGCGGAGCGAGTTGCCGCATCTGGGCCGGGCCACCATATTCCGGTCGTTGAAGATACTGGTGGAGGCGGGGGCGGTGTGCCGGGTACTGCTCGAAGACGGGAACCTGCATTACCAACTGAGTCACCGGGACCACCATCATCACCTGCTATGTGTGGAGTGCGGGGCGTCGGAAGATTTGGTGGGTTGCGACGTGGAGGGGATGCTGAAAGAAGCAGCGGCGGCGCACAACTTCCAACTTAACGGTCACTGGCTGGAGGTGTACGGCCGCTGCCAGACCTGCGTTGCCAGCAAGGACGAAGGCTGAAGTGGAGGGTTGCGACGAGGGGACTGGTTATTGCGGATTGCGCCTCGCTCGCCTTCCCAAGGCGATGAGGAACATGACGCTCTTGCCACCGGCGTGGGGTGAGAAGAAGTCGGTAACGTCGTCGTCATAGAAGGTCAGGCCGCTGGCCCCGAATTTCTGGGCGTAGGCACCAAGATAGCATTTTCCAGCGGTGATGCTGGCCTCGATTTGGGCGGCGCGGTAGCCTCTGTTGCCCATGCGGGCCAGCACGGGGTCGAGGTCGGTGAGGAAGAAGATGTCGGCACTGGCGTCGGCGGGCAGGTCCTGACTGAGACCGAGGTAGCCTGACTGGTTGCGGAAGTCCCCTTCTTTCAACTGCTCCAAGGCTTGCAAGTGCCGGTGGTAGACGTAGGCACCGGGCGGGAGGCCGTCCACGTCATGCACGGTGAGGTACAGGTCGCTGAGGTGGGTGCGGCCTGGTAGCAGGAAGTCGGCCTGGACGCCGGTGCAGGCAGCCCGCAGCAAGGCGGACAACTGATCGAACCCGATGGGTTCGCGCGAGAATTTCCGGGTCGAGCCGCGTCTTTGGATCACAGCTTCGATTGTTTCCATGGGTTTTTCTTCGGCCAGTGCCGCTGGAGGGATGAGGGGGAAGAGAGGCCCTGAAGGATCCGGGGGCTGACTCATGTCGATGGGGCCGCGGGAGCGGGCCACATCGCTGGGGCTATCCAGCACTGATGCGGCATGGACCGCGCGTATCATGGGGTAGTCCACTTCCCTACGGGAAAGGGGCTGGGTGGACAATCCGATGGGTGGGGTTCTCGCGGTAGTTGTGGAGGTCGCGGGCGTGCCGCATCCCACCGGGGCCAGGGCGATAGCGACCTCTTTGTCGGTGTCCAGGTCCAGCAGTTGATTAACAGGGGCATCGGTAAAGCTCATGACGAGGCGGGCTGGTAGCTGGTGGGCGGCGGCCAGGGATTGAAAGTTGGCGAGGATGGTGCCGCCATCCCAGTAGGTGTGGCGGTAGGCCCTGCTCTGGTATTTCCAGGAGTTGCGCCAATAGGTGCAGGTGAACACCACGATGGCGGGGGCGCCGGCCATGCTCTCTTCCTGGGCTGAGGCTTCGACGAGAAGCGACCGGTAGTCGCCGGAGCGGAGCCTGGTGAGGGCGGAGTCGTGGGGCCCGTAGTGGTAGACGCCGGCGGGGAGGTCGTCGAGGTCGCCACATACGAGATAGAGGTCGATGTGGTAGAGGGCACCGGTGCAGGCGGCGGCCCGAAAGTGAATCTCGCCACCGCCGTAGTCGCGCTTCCGGGTTATCCCGGCGGAGTAGTGAAGGAGGGTGGTGAGGGTGGGCAGGCCAGGTGTGACGTTGCCGGGCACGGGGTCTCCCGTGGCGGCAATGGCCTGCAGGCTGGACATGCTGGAGCCGGGGATGTCTCTTGGCAGCGGGAGCTGCTCGCCGCCTTCGTATATCTTGAAGGGGAGAGGCTGGTTCATCCAGTCGAGGAAATGGGCCCCCGTCCGCACGCTTTCATAGGAATGCTTGGTGCTTTCGTGATAGGTGCGGGCCAGGGAGGTGTCCCAGTTGCTCATGCGCTTGTTCCTTTCGATGGTGCCAACCGAGGGGCTTGCGGATGAAGGGTCGATGGGATTCTAACATCCGCAAGGGCAGGGTACCGACAGGGTGTTGGTTGTGTTAGAGTGGCGGCGATCCGGTCGAAGACGAGAGCAGGAGGCGATGATGCCCAATTGGGAGAATTTCCTCACGGAGCGGGACAAGCAGGTGTTCGAGGCTGCGGGGTACGGGAAGAGGCAGGGCTATGGCAGGAACCCGGCCATCGTGGTCGTGGACGTGAACTACAATTTCGTGGGAGACGAGCCGGAGCCGATACTGGACTCCATCAAGAAGTACCGCAACAGTTGTGGAGAAGAGGGATGGCAGGGGGTCTACCACACCCAGCGGCTGCTGGAAGTGGCCCGCGAAAAGGGGGTGCCGGTTTTCTATAGCACGACTCCGCCACGACAGATTGCGCTGAATGTGGGTCGCTGGGCGGGGAAGAATTCCCGCAATGACGAAGACTTCACGGACCAGGGTAACGACGGGAACGAGATAGTGCGGGAGATCGCTCCCGAGCCGGGGGATATCGTGATACTGAAGGACAAGCCCAGCGTGTTCTTCGGGACGCCGTTGGCCAGCTATCTCACGGAGCTACAGGTGGACACCCTGCTGGTGACCGGGACCACCACCA
>JAAXIE010000150.1 GCA_012270525.1 Dehalococcoidia bacterium
GAACTGGGTCGCGAGGACTACATACACCACGCCGAGATGGTCGTCACCCTCAGCCAGCGGGGCTACATCAAGCGCATCCCCGCCGAGACCTACAAGCGTCAGCACCGTGGCGGCAAGGGCGTCCGGGGCATGTCCACCCGCGAGGACGATTCCCTTCAGGACCTGGTGGTCTCCGATACCCACGACACGCTGCTCTTCTTCACCAACCGTGGCCGGGCCTACCCCCTGCGCTGTTTCGATATCGCCGAAGACATCTCGCGCACCACCCGGGGCACTCCCATCATCAACCTGCTGCCCATCTCCAACGGCGAGCGGGTCAACGCGGTGCTGGCCGTGCCCGACCTGCGGGAACGGGGCAATGTGTTCATCCTCGCCACCCGCCGCGGACAGGTGAAAATGCTCCGACCCGGTGACCTCGCCGGCATACGCACCAAGGGCCTCATCGTGATGAACCTGAAGGAAGGCGACGAGGTCGTCTCCGCTCGCATAGTGAAGGAAGGCGGGGACATCATAATTGTCTCCGAGATGGGCCAGTCCATACGCTTCGCCGTGTCCGAAGTCCGGCAGATGGGACGCCAAGCCGGTGGCGTGGCGGGCATCAAACTGGCCTCAAACGACCAGGTGGTGGCAATGGATGTGGCCCTGCAAAACGGCTTCCTCCTCACTGCCAGCCGCAACGGCTATGGCAAATGCACCAAACTCGCCAACTACCGGCAGCAGGGACGAAACGGTCTCGGCATACGCACCTTCCGTGTCAACGAGGCCACAGGCCCCGTGGTGGCCGCCCGCGTGGTCACCGAGGCCGAGGGCCAGGAGATCATGCTGATTTCCGCCAAAGGCCAGGTGATCCGCGTCAGCTTGCAGGATTTCCGCGTGGTGGGACGCAATACCCAAGGCGTGCGTATCTGGCGCGACAAGGTGGAAGACGACTACGTCGCTTCCCTCACCTGCCTCATGCCCCAGGACAGGGGTTCCGAGCCGACGACCAACGGTGCATCCCTCAACGGTCTGGAGGATACGCAGGTGGCCGTCGCCGTCGCGTCCCCCAACGGTACATCGTCCGAGCCCAACGACGCCGACGATGAGGACGGCGACGAGTAGGCCTCTCTTCGCCGATGCCCTCAGACACGTGTCCTACCAGAGCGTCTTCCCACTCGAAGGTCGGCGCTCAAACGGGACTTATGTTGCCCTTGAAACACCCTGGCCAAGGGATATAGAATCTCACGCTAGTCTTTCTGCATGGTGTCTCTGATCTACCAATTGGTCTGCCGACAACCCTGCAACGGCAAAGGAGCCGAGGATGAAGCTGGTGTACATACATGGCTCGGGAGAGTCCAGTATCACTTTCTACTATCAGATGCGGCACTTTCGCAATTCCAAGGGTCTTGACCTCCCCGGCCATCCCTCCGGCAAGCCGTGCACCAGCATCGACGGCTACGTTGAATGGGTGCGTGGCTTCATAACCGCCAGGCGCTACAAGGACGTCATCCTGTGCGGCCACTCCATGGGCGGTGCCATCGCCCAGCAATTTGCACTCACATATCCGGACGAGATCCGCGGCCTCATCCTGCTGGGCACCGGGGCCCGGCTCAGAGTCCACCCCAAGTATCTTCAGCAGGCCAAGGACGGTGTCAAGGACCTGGCGCAGTGGCTCGACCTGCGACGCTCCACCTTCTCCAACGTCCCACAAGAGGTTTATCCCATGCTCATGCGAAAGGGCGAAGAGGTTGGGCCAGCCGTGCAGCACAACGACCTGATGTGCTGCGACCGGTTCGACGTCATGGAGCAGGTGGAGAGAATCTCACTCCCCACAGCCATCATCTGCGGCTCCGAAGACATCATGACGCCAGTCAAGTACAGCAACTACCTGCAGGAGAAAATCCCAGGATCCAACCAGACGGTTATCGACGGGGCAAGTCACTTCGCGCAAGTGGAAAAGCCCTACGAGGTGAACCGGGCCATCGAGGACTTTGTAGGCAGCCTGACCTGAGACCACCGCGCGCTGGCGGCCCCGGGAGTCCCTGCGCATCTTCGCCCGGGTCACTACCCCGCGACACGATGGCGCGAGGGACCACCCGGATCAGAGAACGCCGACCCGGCAGCTAGAGACTGGCCTCGACGCTGGTGTTCCAGCGGCTTTCGTAGAAGAGCAGGGGCGCCCCGCCATCGCCCATCTTCATCTCCTCGACGCAACCCACATAGATGGTGTGGTCGCCGTATACATGGGAACCCAGTACGCGGCAGGCCATGGAAACCATGGAGCCTTCCAGCATGGGGACCCCGTCAGCGGAGATTGAATAGCTCCAGTCCACCTCCGCGGTACGGTCCTCCGGGCGGCGCGCGAAGTACTGCCCTACCGGCAACTGTTCCACCCCAAGGATGTTGACCCCAAAAGTGCCTTGGGCCTCGACGTAGTTGTACGTATGGGCCCCGTGGGCCACGCACACCAGGATGGCTGGCGGCTCCAAGCAGACCGAGGTGAAGGAGTTGGCCGTCATACCATGGACCGCACCGTTCTCGTCCAGGGTGGTGACCACGGTGACGCCGGTGGCGAATCTGCCCATCGCCCTGCGGAAATCGTCTCTGCTTACCAACGTCCTACCCTTTTGGAAATGTCTGTGCGATTATATCGTCGACCTATGGCAGGGGCAATGACGCACCCCTTCATAGTCGGTACCAGCATAGCCTGTCACGCCCCCTACACGCCCCCTACGGAGAGACCTCTTGGAACTGTTGCGCAGCCTCATCTTCGTACCCGGCAACCGCCCCGATATGCTGGAGAAAGCCCGCGATTTCCCAGCCGACGTTATCGTCGCCGACCTGGAGGACTCCGTTCCTCCCCGCGAGAAGCTTGCAGCCCGGGACATGGTGCGACAACTCGCTCCCGGCCTGTGCCCCAAGGGCCAGAAACTGATGGTGCGCCTCAACTCGCTGGATACGGGCCTGACCCAGGAAGAGCTTGCCGCCGTAATAGGCCCCCATCTCTACGGAATCAGCCTCGGCAAGGTGGATTCCCCTTGGGACCTTCGCGAGATGGAACGCATCGCCTCCACCCTGGAAGCGGCCCACGGACTTGAGCATGGACACCTGCGCCTCATTCCCTGGCTGGAGAGCGCAAGAGGCGTACGCCTCTCCTACGAGATCGCCACCGCCTCACCCCGCATCGTCGGCGTCGCCTTCGGGGCAGAGGACTACACCCAGGATATGGGTGTCCGTCGCACCGAGTCCGGCGACGAGGTCTACCACGCCCGTGCCGAGGTCGCCGCCGCGGCACGGGCGGCCCGGGTGCTGGCCCTCGATGGCGTCTTCGTCCGGTTCCGCGACCAGGAAGGACTGCAAGCCGACATCGACCAGGCCACCAGCCTCGGGTACAAGGGGAAGTTCGCCATACACCCAGCCCAGATCGATACCATCAACCGCCTCTTCAGTCCTCGGCCGGAGGACGTGGAACACGCCCGTCGCGTGGTGCAGGCCTGGGAACACGCTGAGGAATCGGGCCACGGATCGGTGGCCCTTGATGGTCAGATGGTCGATGTCCCCGTGGTCAAGCGGGCCCGCGACCTGCTGGCCCTGGCCCAAGCCATCGAAGCTGCCTCCAAGCCCGGCTAGCCTTCTATGCCCAGAGAAGCACCTGTCCCCGATCGCATCCTCCTGGAAGGGATGCGCTTCTTCGCCTTCCACGGCAACAACCCCGAAGAACGCGTCCTGGGCCAGCCCTTCCTCGTCGACCTGGAAGTGGAAACCGGCCTGTCTACCGCAGGTGCCTCCGACCAGTTGGCCCACACCATCAACTACGCAGCCCTCTATCGCGCCGTGAAGAACGCGATGGAGGGTCCTCCCCGCAACCTGCTGGAAGCAGTAGCCCACGACATCGCAGAGGCCATCCTGGGCCACTTCGGCGTCGATGCCGTCCGTGTCCGCGTGCGCAAGACCCAGCCCCCCATCACAGGTGCCACACTGGATGGTGCGGGGGTCGAGATCTACCGCAGGCACCCGTAAAACCCACCTAGCTGCTCCGGCCCCGCGTCAGACCGCCCGCTCCAGGACCACCAACTCCTCCGTGGTCATCCGTGGATCGCGCTCGCCTGTAGCCGGGTTGGCCCGGTAGAAGAACATGGCCCGCGACACTATGCTGTCCACCAGGGTGGTCTTGTGCCTCCAGCCAATGGCACCGAAATGCTCCACCGCCATCTGGGATATCGGTATTGGCATGCCACGCACCGAGGCTGGCCCGACGAACAGCAGCAGATATCTTCGTATGCTGTCCTGCAGGCGGGTCAGGGCACCGAACACCCCGTAGAAATAACGCTGATAGAGCAACCTCAGGTGAGGCTCCTCTATCCTGCCCAGATACTTCTCGTAAGTGGAAGAGTGAATCGGCGCCTCTTCCACCTTCTGGTATGGCATCTCCATGCGACCAAGCTCCCGCACCTCGTCCTCCGACCTGCCCAGCCATAGCAGGTCCATCTTGAACCGCCGTATGTACTCCTGGGCCTGCAGATACGGAGGCGACGTCAGCAGGATGTCGTACTCCCTGTCCAGGGCCTCGACCAGGCTGTTGACTTCAGCCCGCTCCCGGTGCCCCACGTCCCGGGGCTGCATGGCCTGGTACTGCCCTTGGGCCTTCAGCACCCGTTCCATGCCATCCCGCAGCATGCGGTAGAACCCAGCCTTCCAGTCCTGCTCCAGCAGCTTCTCAATCCTCCGCCTCGATAGAGGCGACTGCGAGAGCTTCTGCCTCTTCTCATCATTGAAGGAATGATGCTGCGTCGCCTTGAGCAACGGCACCAGCAACACATCCTTGGCTCCCGCATCCGGCAGCCCGTGGTAGAAGTCCCATGCCCGCCCCAACACCGGAAGGAAGTCCTCGTGGTGCCAGTACTCCAGATTGCGCCAAGCCGGCCGGAACTCCGCTCGGTGCGCCTTCAACTCCTGCACCACCGCATGCGGCTCAACATCCGGCGGCTCCATGATCGAAAGTCGGTGCAGCATGGGCATCAGCGGGTTCAGGTCCCACAGCTCATAGGGGTTCCCCTGCGTACGGGCCACCGTACCCACCGTCCCGTACCCCGCAAACGGGTCGAACACCGACTCCCCATCCCCACCAAACCGCCTCAGCGCATATGCAACCACCTGCGGTATGAACTTCGCCGGGTACCGGTACAGCCCAAAGGTGGCATACGTGGTCGAAGGAATCCCAGGAACGAGGCCGCGGGAGGAAATAGTGTGTGTGGTCGCCATCGGCACCTCCTGGCGCTGGGGCCCGGTCCCGATTCATCGTCACTGATGCCCTGGACACCCGTGGTTGGGCTACGGCATGCACGCTAGTGGTGGTGCCGCTATTCGTCAAGGAATGAACCGTGCAATCTGGGAGCGCCGGGATAATCGAACAATGAATCATACGTAACAATAGTTACGTAACGCCTTGACAGACGGAGTTCTGATTACGTATCATTCGAATGAGCTACGTAGTTCGCATCGCCAACAGGGAAGGAGGCACTGTGATGACGGTCAGAAGCCGGAAGCGTAGGCGGGTTGCCAGGGTAAGACCAAAGATGCCGGAGGATGAGATGATCACCAATCTTGAGGTGTCCCAGAAACACCAAGGAAGGGAACCAGTGTTCAGCTTGGAGGGTGTTACCCCCGTCAGAAGGAACGGGCAAGTCACGAAGTACTCAACCACCATAACCGTGGGTCGTGTGGGAGAACTGTTGGATGCCGAGCGTATCCGCGTGGACTACGACTACCAGAGGGGAATCCGGACAACCTATGGTTCGGACGGTACCGAGCGTCGCACTCCCATGGTGGATTGGGA